>CAYNZC010000051.1:13380-30377 GCA_964401575.1 uncultured Verrucomicrobiota bacterium | reverse complement strand
AGCATGGTGCTCGGTTCGGCCATAGGCGGAGTCAAGCATATCCGCCGCCGGTGGTAGAGGTCAACGGACGAGTCCGGGTGAGCTTCGCGGCTTCCTCCAAAAAACCGGTGCTATCCTGCCCTCGTAACGGGAACCATCACCCATCAACTCCTCCTAATCGACACTCCTCAGGATTTGTCGAAATCTCGATGTCGTTATCGGAACTCCCCCGTCTTTGGCAGGAACAACTTCACCCCGTGGGATGGCGCAGCCCGTGCCACCGGGGTCAGATTTTTCCAGACCCGGACTTCAGATTCTCGCCCTTGGTTTTTTTCGTTCCCCCTCGCTGGAATTTATAGGGCAGCACTTCGGGAACCACGTGCACCTGCGTCGTGAACTTGTAATCGGGAAGTCCTTTGCCGCTCGGGAATGACAACTCCACCATGAAGGCCGTCCAGCCCTTCGACGGTTCGGGCACCTTCGCCACATAAACGCCCGCGGCACTGGGGTTGAGTTCCGAGCTCTCCCACTTGGGACCCAGAACCTCAATGCGAAAATCGCGAGCCTCTGTGTTGGTCGCCTGCCACAGAAGCGCTTTGACCGGTTTGTCGTGAGTTTGAACCCTTATGGACCCGTCCGGCTCGAGCTTCCAGGAGAAGCGCGGAAGGGGCAGATTCCGGATCACTGCCTGGTAGCAAACCGCCAGGCTCTGGAGCGCATCCGACCCGCGCAGCGAATGATCCGCATTAGGCACGTAACGCAGGTATTTCACCCCGGGAAGATCCTCGAAATAAAACTGAGACGAGTCCGGAAGAAAGAACTGGTCGTCACAGGCGTTGATGATGAACTTGGGCATGGTGAATCGGCTGCGATACTCGTAGGGATCCTCGATCTTCATCAACGCGCGAAACTCCGGCGTGCCGGTCCAATCCATGATCTGGAACGCGGTGTAATCCCGGATGGCGGGGCTCCATGAACCATAGGCCGCGTAGTGATGCAGCATGGAAGGCTCAATGTTCAGAAAATCAATCACACAGGGAATGATCGCAACGACACGCTTGTCCACCGCCGCGGTGCTCCAGGTTGTCCAGCCGCGTTTCGATGCGCCCGCCAGAACAAATCCATCCACCGGGGCGCCACCGCCGGAATTAGTCCGCCAGAATGCGCTGATGGTGTCCATCGCGCGAACAACAGCCTTGGTCATCGGCAATCGCGCCGGCCACTTCGGATCGCCCGTACGCAGATACTTGTCCCATGTGTAGGCAATGAGGGAATCCTCCTTCCGCCCCTGGCTCTCGCCCGCAAAGATCAGCGGCTGATTCGGCACCATTCTCAACTCCGCAGCGATGGATTTCGTTGCAATCGCGATTTGACCAAAAGTGGGGTCCGCCGCTTTGGGCGCCCGTCCGCCATTGGATCCGCCCCCAATGATCAACAACGCCTTCGAGCTCTCCGCCCGGTCCGGCCGGATGATGCTCAACCAATGCTTCCACACCGGCCGATCCACCTCGTTGGTGGTCAGCCAGGCCTGAGAGGTCATCTCCACGAGGTACGTCGTGTAGCCCTCCCCACGCATCGCCTCCACCAGGCGGAAGTTGTAGTTGGTGTCGGGAGCCGCTACATACGTCTCCAAAACCGTCCCGGGCTGCACTGCCCGCTCCATCGCGGCCGGGCGAGCCGAGGCTTCATACCGGGGCAACCATCCCAACGCGCACGCGATGAAAAGTAACATCGAAGCTTTCCGGCAGAACTGAAACAGGCAGTAATAAGGTCTCATCATTCGCGCACAACGGTTGCTTCCCTGAGGAAAATTACAAGCTCAAGATCCACCCGCCTCCCGCTTTTTCGCAAAATCAATAGGCCGACGCCGGAATGTTGCCTGCCTTGGGCGCTGCGGTGGCGCAAGCCGACATTATGTCGGCGCTCCGGTCTGCCGGCGTTTCATGCGGAGCATGAAACATCCGCTTTAGCCGTTCTTTGATATTTTAGTGAACAACGGACGCGCGGTTCGCCATGAGCGGCGCCCCTGTCTCCCACCGGCAGGGGCGCCGCCGCAGGGCCGCGCTGATTTTGCTCTCGCTGTTTCTTTAGCCTGGTGCATCCTGCAAAAATGCAAGCTCGGACGGCTCCTCTTATGTGCCGATCAATCGTGCTCCTGGCCATGGCGTCCTCGCTCTGGTGGTCCGCTCCACCCGGATTGGCTGCCGGGGCATCCGACCCGCTGCCGCTGGAAATCCCGCTCGCCGCGCCGCAGATCGCCAAAGACGTTCAAAACCGCATCTACTGCGTCGCCCAGAGACAGGCCCATTCCCTGCTCGCGGGATTGCACCCATGGAACAACGACCCAACCATGCGCCTGCTCACGGAAAGCAAAAGCACCGAGCATTGGATCCGGCCCAACTCCGGAACCCTGGAGGGCCTCGCTTTTCTGCATCGCTTCGGCCCGTACGACGAGCAAATCGTTGGCGTTTCACGATCGGATCTGCTGACAAATGCCATCATCCCCATGATGCGCTACCTCGTGACCACCCACGTAACCGGCAAGCGACCAACCGGCGACGGTAAAAAGTGGGGAGACGCATGGCAATCTGCCTATTGGGCCCACATGCTCGGACGGGCGGCATGGTTCGTCTGGCCGAATCTGCCGGAGAACCTCCGCGATGGCGTCCGGCGGGTCGTGGCGCACGAAGCCGATCGCATCGCCGGGTCCCAACCGCCGCACCAGCTTCGCGCGGATACCAAAGCGGAGGAAAATGCCTGGAACAGCCAGGTTCTTTCCGCTGCCATGCTGCTGATGCCGCAGGATCCACGAGCGTCGCAATGGTCAGCTTCCCACCAGAAATGGGTCATGTCCTCGTTCCTGCGGCCGGCTGACGCACAAAACGATGCCATCGTGGATGGCCGCCCGGTCCGCGCGCAGTTCACTGGCGCAAACATCTTCGACGACTTCACGCTCGAAAATCACAGCATCGTGCATCCCGACTACATGACCACCACCAGCCTCCTGCTCGGGTGCGCGCCGGATTTCGCCATGACGCGCCGACCCCTGCCCGAGGCGGTTCTGTTCAATGTTCTGCCCGTTTACCAGAACCTCAAATGGATGTTGTTGCCGGACGGTAACTTCGTTTACCCGAACGGCCAGGACTGGGAGGTGTTCCGCGCGCCCGCATGGCTCCTGACTCACGTCTTAACGTCGGTATGGGCCGGAGATCCGCAGGCCTGGCAATGGGTCCTGCGCACTCTCGATACCACCGAGAAAATGCAGGACCGCTCTGTCAATGGCGCAGTCTTCTTCCCGGGTGAATACTTCTTCCCTTCCACGCAATCGGACCTGTTGCGCGCCCTGGGCAGATGCTGGCTCTCTCTCCAGCTCGCGCCAAACATCTCCCACTCACCGCAGGATTTCGAAGGGGTGAAACGCTGGAATTCAGCCGCAATCCTCCTGCGGCGCGCGCCGGATGCCGTGCACACCGTCAGTTGGGGAGCCAGGATCATGGCGCAATGTGTGCCCCGCCGGTTGGACCGCCTGGTGTCCCCACATGAGCGCAATGGGGTCGGCCATATCCGCCTCGCAGGTCAGTCAATACCCCTGCCACTCTCGCTGGCGAACGCGCAGGTGCGCGAAGGCACAAACAGCTTCGCAGCGACCCTCCTCGTTGATCACGGCGCGGCGATTCGGGCGAAACTCGAATTTCGCTCCGAGCCGGATAGCTCTTTCCGGATCAGCGAACACTTGACGGCGCTTACAAATGTGACAACAGCCGAAATCTCCACCGGGCTCATCGGCATTCTCAACAATCCGCATTGGATCTATGAGTCCGGCTGGCGACGAATCAAGTCCGACACCGGAAGAATCGAGGTGCCCTCCGGATCCGGACGCAAATGGAACCTCGGCCCGACCCGCTCGATCACGATTGATGACTCTCTACGCATCGAGTCCGGAAAGCCGCTGAATGCTGCCTGCCTGGCCGCGTCAGAAGCCGTCCGCGGAAGGGTAACGGATCAACTGGTGCTGAATCTCCTCGATGGCAACCGATCCTGGAACGCCGGCCAGGCCATCTCGGAATACCACGTCCGAATCACAGTCCATGACGCGCAGAAACCCTCCATCCGCCCCGGGAACCGCTGAAAACCGGCATCAGGCCCAAGCCTCGAATACGCCACTACCGGACTAAGCGCCTTTCTTGCGCGCCTTTCCTCTCGCGCCGCGCCTGTCCCCGGGACGATCCATCCCCGCGGGCCTGGCGTCCCGAAACTGATCCAAAGCCCCTTGCAGCAGCTTCACGGCCGCAACCGCGTCGCCCTTCAGACCGTCACGGCTCAACGGACGGATCTCGGACGGATCCTGTTCCAGGTCGAAAAACTCTCCGGTCCGGTACAGCTTGAAGCGCTGGTTAAACGCAAACTCGCGCACGGTCATGTTCGTGCTCTGCCGGGGCGAATACCACGAGTAAATCCATTCACGCGGCTGCCCAGGCCTGCCGCGCAACCGGGAAAGGAAACTCCTCCCGTCCACAGCGGGCAAGGGTCCTCCGGCAGCCTCCAGCAACGTCGGAAGAAAATCGGTCGTGTCCACCAGGTCGTCGCAGGTTCTGCCTCCATTCCTGATGCCTCCGGGCCAGTTCGCAATCAGCGGCACATGCATTCCAGCGCCGGTCGTGCTCCCCTTCCCCCCGATAACTTCGCGCGCGCCCATCATCGAGCGCGTGCCTTTGCCGGTGCCGTTATCGCCCAGGAACAGGACCAGAGTATTGTCCCGAATCCCCAACTCATCGAGCCTGGACACCACCCTGCCAATCAGTTTGTCCATGTACTCCACCATCTCCCCAAAGTGCTTCTCATGCCGGTTCACTTTCTCGCCAACAGCCACAGGATCCCACTCCTTGCTGTCCGGCGTCGGCTGATACGGCGCGTGCGTCAGGATCATGGGATAATACAGAAAAAACGGCCCGCTCTTGCTTCGAGTGATGAAGTCCAGGGCATATTTGTTGACCAGGTCCGGACCGTATTCGCCCTGGTTAAAGTCCTTCTCGACGCCGTTGATCTCCAACCCGGGATTCGCATACCGGGGCGGTATCCGCGTATGTTGCCACAGGCAATACTCGTCAAAACCGAACTTCTTTGGCAGCTCCCGCTCCCTGCCGAGTTGCCATTTGCCCGTCATGCAGGTGGCGTAGCCGGCCCGCTTCAAAAGGTTTGCAAAGGTCACGGCATTCGTGTCCATGTTGCCGAAGGTAATGTAGTTCCTCACGTTCGATAGCCCGGTCATGATCTGCACCCGGGTGGGGGTGCACAACGGTTGCGAGTAGCACTGGCTGAATCGCACCCCGGTCGCAGCCAGCTTGTCCAGCACCGGCGTCCGGTAACTGGTGCCGCCGTTGGCGCCAATAGTCTCATACCCAAGGTCGTCCGCCATGATGAGAATCAGATTCGGAAGCGCCTTCGAATCAGCGTGTGCCGGGCTGCCGGACACCTGCAATCCGAAGAGCGCCACAAACACCATACCGGACCAGGAGAACGCGTTCATATGTCTTAAATGGCTTCTTTCTCGGGAACGCACGTTACGCAAGACGGTTCATCCTTCAAAGCCTAATCTCCTTCCAGTCAATCCGCCCGTGCGCAGTAAAGGCTGTCGTTTCAACGCCAAACGGATTACTGTTGGCCCATGCAAATGAAACACGCCTTCATGATGCTGCTCGCGGGAACGTTTGGCGCAATCGCCGCCTCAAATGCTGTGGACGCAGTCCCCGCCGAACCTCCAAAGGTTCCGGTTGTCAACGGAATCGTTCAGCCGCGCAGACCCCTTCCAGCGGCAATCGCTGATGCCATGAAATTCCTGAAACGGGCGGATCAGGGTTATGTTCCAGGCAGGCTCGATGGACCCCTGGCAGGCTATTTCACCAGCGCGCACGTGCTCACGGACGGCTCCCCTTCCAGCCGGAATTTCTGTTTCCCGGCGCGCCAGCACGCCTATTTCATTAACACGTTCCTCCTGTACCACCGCTACTCGGGCGAGACCGAATGGCTCCAGCGCGCACGCGACCTGGCGGACTGGAACCTCGCCCATTCCACACCCCCGGATGCCCGCTACGCCAACCTGCCCTGGTCGGTTTACTCAAATGGAAAGCCCGGCGGATCGCAGGACAAGGATGCGCTCGAACCGGACAAGGCTGCCTGGTTCGGCAGTTCCTATCTCGCGCTTTACGATGTCACAAAAGAACCAAAATACCTCAAGGCCGCCAAAGCCATCGCTAAAACCCTCGCCGCGCGCCAGGAAAAGGATGGTTCATGGCCGTTCCGCGTGGTGCCGCAGGACGGCGTTGTTCGACAGCAAACAGGCGGCGCCCCGGTCTTCTTTGTCGAGTTTTTCGAACAAATCCTCCGCCATGAGCCCAACAAGGAGTGGAATCATGTCCGGGATCGCGCGCTCAAGCTGATGATCACCCGAAACGTGGAACAAAACCGCTGGGGCACTTATCACGAGGATATCCGCGAACGGCCCGAGACGCATCTTTCCGCCGAGCCCATGTCCTTCACCGCCTCGTGGCTCTTCCGCCACGGCAGGGAACGGCCCGAATTCATCGAGATGGGTCGCACGGTGCTCCGCCGGATGGAGGAAAACCTCGTCCACACCACCGGCCACCCCGCCGCGCCGGCTCCCGCAGTCTCCGAGCAATCCACGTTTCAACATATGATGCCGGGCCACACCTCCCGCTATTGCGCCGCCCTCGCGCAGTTGCACTCGGCCACCTCAGACGCCTCAGCCCGCACCAAAGCCCTCTCCGGCTTCAACGCCCTCACCTACATGCAGTCCGAACACGGCCTGTTCCGAACCATGTTTCAACTCGTCAACGAACAACGCCCGAACCGGAAACGCGAGGATTGGTATTCCCAACACCTCTACACCGTCTGCCATCTCCTCGAAACCCTGCCCCTGCTGCCCGAACTGAGCCCCGCAAAGAAATGAAGATTCTGAGCGGACATTTCACCAACCTCACCGAACGATGGAGATGGTTTGCTCTGCCGCTCCTGGTTTCACTTCTCTGTAGCAACCACTTCGCCGTTCAAGGCGCCGCGACGACCGGGCCGAATATCGTCGTCATCCTCGCCGACGACCAGGGTTGGGGCGACCTCAGCATCAATGGAAACACGAACCTCTCCACCCCAAGGATCGATTCCCTGGCCCGATCCGGAGCGATGTTCGACCGGTTCTATGTGAGTCCTCTCTGTTCGCCCACTCGGGCCGAATTCCTCACGGGACGCTACAACCACCGCCTCGGGGTTCACGGAGTAACCACGGGCGCCGAGCGCCTGAGCCTCGACGAAAAAACCATTGCTGATGCTTTCCAAGCGGCCGGCTATCGCACCGGCGCCTTCGGCAAGTGGCACAATGGCGCCCAATACCCTTACCATCCCAACGGCCGCGGTTTCGAGGAGTTCTACGGATTCTGCTCGGGGCATTGGGGCACATACTTCGATCCGCCGCTCGAGCACAACGGCAAGCCGGTTCAGGGAAAGGGATACATCGCAGACGATTTCACGGACCATGCGATTGACTTCATCCGGAGCAGCAAGGATCGCCCGTTCTTCTGCTACGTTGCCTTCAACACACCGCATTCGCCGATGCAGGTTCCGGACCGGTTTTACAATCAGTTCAAAGACCGCCCCCTCGGGATGCGAGCCCGCAATCCCGCACAGGAAAATGTCGCACATACCCGCGCAGCCCTGGCCATGTGTGAAAACATGGATTGGAACGTCGGACGCATCCTCGACACTCTCGCGGCGCTCCACATCGATGACCAAACCATCGTGCTCTACTTCAGCGATAACGGCCCGAACGGCTGGCGCTGGAACGGCGGCATGAAAGGCCGCAAAGGTTCGCTGGATGAGGGCGGCATTCGCGCCCCGCTCTTCGTGAGCTGGCCCGGACACATCCCGAAAGGCAGCGCCATTCCGCACATCTCGGCGGCCGTGGATCTGCTTCCGACCCTGACCGATCTCGCGCGAATTCCCCTCGCACCGGCCAAGCCGCTCGACGGTGTAAGCCTCAAACCCCTGCTCATGGACCCCAAAGCTCCCTGGCCCGATCGCCTCATCTTTTCCCACTGGAACGGAAAGCTCTCCGTTCGCTCCCGGCAATACCGCCTGGATCCCGCCGGGCAGTTATTCGACATGGAGGCCGACCCTGGGCAGCAGACCAATATCGCGCAACACCGTCCGGGAATGCACAAGAGCCTTCTCGACAGCGCCTCGAATTTCATGGCGGACCTCCCTTCGCCGGCCAAACAGGATCAGCGGCCTTTCACGGTCGGCTGCCGCGAGTTCCCAATGACGCAACTTCCCGCAAGGGACGGCGTGCCTCACGGCGGCATCCGGCGCAGCGCGAACGCCCCAAACTGCTCGTTCTTCGAAAACTGGACGACCACCGGCGATTTTATCACCTGGGATATCGAGGTCGCCACCGCGGGCGCCTACACGGTCGAGATCCTCCACACCTGTCCGCCAAATGCCATCGGCACGGAGATCGAATTAAGGTTCCAGGACGCCACTGTTTGCAAGAGAGTCGCGAAGCATCACGATCCTCCGTTGCGCGGCGCCGATCACGACCGCGTGCCACGCCAGGGCGAGTCTTATGTGAAAGACTTCAAGCCCCTGGCATTGGGAACCATGACGCTTCCAAAAGGCCGGGGTCTGCTCACGCTGCGCGCAACGCATATACCAGCCGCGAAAGCAATCGACGTTCGCAGCGTAGTTCTCACGCTTCAACCTTTACCCAGCACTTCCCGGGCGCCATCAGAGAAACATCAGAATTGATGAAAAATGACGTGGCAATTTTCAAAAAAGGGAATAGTTTAGCACCAGATACGCAAGTTGTTGATCCCGCTCAAATGAGCATAATGGAACGTTGCTTATGCAATTAGCGCGCGAAAAAACTGTGGTTCCTTGCCAAAACAGGGATGCGGAAGGGTTCACACTCATCGAGTTGCTGGTGGTGATTGCGATCATTGCCATCCTCGCCTCGATGCTTCTGCCGGCACTGGGAAAAGCCAAGACCAAGGCCGAAGGCATCGCCTGCATCAACAATCTCAAGCAGATGCAGGTGGCGTGGTACATGTACCCCGAGGATAACGACGGACGCATGGTCCTCAACTCACCCGGCAGCCAGGTGACCTCCATCCGGTGGGTCAACGGATGGCTGAACTGGCAGTCGGGCATTCCCGACGGGGCGAATACCAACCAGGTGCTTCTAACCCAGGGACTGCTCGGGCCCTACACCGCCAGGAGCCTCGGCATCTACAGATGTCCGGCGGACAAAACCCCCAGCGACATCGGGCCCAGGGTGCGCAGTATTTCCATGAACACTTACCTCGCCCGGATGGTGGACGAAACCACTTATCAGCCCTGGGCGCTGCAAAAATACACCGAAATCCGCAAGCCCTCCATGCTTTGGGTTTTCGTGGATGAACACCCCGACGGCATCAACGATGGCGTGTTTTCAACGCTGTCCGGAAAAGCCAACGCCTTCAACGATCTGCCGGCTTCCTACCACAATGGCGCCGGAGGATTCTCGTTCTCCGATGGCCACGCGGAAATAAAGAAATGGCTGGATCCCGGAACCAAGAGGCCAGTCCTCAGGCAACCCGTCAGCAGCGGCACCGTGGCCCCGCATGACTTCCCCTGGGTGAACGAACGGGCGAAAAACCAATAAATCCACTGCGGCGCGGAAACCGCCTCTGGCGCCTCACCCCGTCCGACTCGCCACGCTTCGCGATTTCATGTGGCGCGCCGGCCGCCAACCCTGCCGAATGCGGCGCAACAGCGGCTCAATCCGTTCGGACGGCACATCGCGCAATTGCCTGTCACGCCGCTTCAACAGCAATGCAACCGGCTTGAGCGGAATCGCGCCGGCGCGGTTCAGATGGTCCAACGCGTAAGCGATAATGTCATCGCCCGTCAGGGTGAAGCGCCCCAATCTCTTGGTGAGTGAAAAAGCCACGCTGCCCCGACTGTGATAACAGCGGTACACAAGGCCGGTGCACACGATCCTGGCACTGCTGTTGAAATCAAATTCGAAGTCGTAAGGCTTATCAAAATGCCCGAACGCTTCCCCAATCGCAGCCGCAATTTCCGTGTCGGACAGCGACGAGCGAAGCGCCACAACATGGTCCGCGCACAGGCATTTATCGAGAGGATTGAGTTTAACACGCGGCGCCAGCGCTTCAATGACGATGCCGAGCGGACCGGATGGCTCCGGGATCCTGTTCCAATGTTTCTCCAAATACGGATGGGTTTTCAGGCCGAGCCTCTCCAGGTCGGATTTGTCTCCAAGGAAGATGGCGGCATGAATCCAGAATCCCGGCAGTATGGCCGCCGTGACCCGACTATCGTTCCGCATCAGCAGCACATCCCCGGGCCGCAAACGGGAACGCAATCGCGCCAGCAGTTCAAACGGAATGCCACCGCTTCCCTCACCCATCACATCGGCTTGAGCAAGGCGGTCCGCCAGGAGGCCCTCGAGGCCGTGACGCGCCTTCTGGAACGGGCTCAGCAGGGTGCGGCCAAATGCCCTCCAGTCATGGTGAAGCCGCTCCCACAGCACATGCATCAGACGGTTGCGAACGGCATGGCGCTGATGCTGTATCAGATGAACCAGCCAGCTCCAGTCGCCTCCGGCACGGACGGCCAGGGCGCTGGCTTGGGCTCGATGCTTCCTCCAAAAGGCGTCCCCCCGGGCGATAGACCGGTAATTACAGATCCGACTGTACCCCGCCAGCACTTCATCAAAGAAACCCTCCTCCATGTCATATTTGGAATCGGCCTCGTTGATCTTGGCCCGCAGCATCGGCACGTGCTCGGCAAAATCAATGATCCTGAGCGATTTGGCGTAGAGCACCAACGCCGCACCAAAGGCCACCAGAAAGCACCGAAGCCGGCACGTTTCCGACTCCATCGAGGCATAGGCGCGGTAGCGAAGGATGATCTCGTATGCGGCGAGCCGGCAGTTCCGATACACCAGGACACCCTGCCGCACCCGATCGTCCTCCTCTGGAGTGAAGTATCCGCGCTCCGTCACGGCTTCCGGAATCGGGGAAACATTCAGACGCTCCTCTAACCGGTCCAACGCCTCGACAATCCCGCGAAGCGTTTGCAGGTCGGCTTCAAGATGATTTTCAGCCTCCACCGCGGTAACGCTGGCAAGCCCTCCCATCCCCGCAGGAGGACGCACTTGAGCTTCCGCGGTCATATTCCGGCAACTTGGGCCCAAAGCTCTCTTTTCGATGCCACGCGCATATTATCAGGGACATGCGTCCACTGTGAGCGGCACCTCAATCGCCACCTCAGCGGCGACAACCGCAGCACGCGCTCCTGCCACAACATCCAGTAGATAGTGCGCAAGGAACTCCAAAACAACCAGAATCGCACCCCCAAAGGCAGGATACGCCTTTACAGAACAGACCTTCAACTATCGCCCACAGAGTCCCAACTGGCCGTAATTGGCCGAAATTGGTCTTGGCAAGACAAGCCATAAATCGTAAAACCATGCCATAGGTCAGTTGGAAGTTGTTCCGAATAATCTTATGGTCTATCAATCAAAGGTGGCTGAGACGGAAACGAGCGGGGCAAAGCCCGGTTCGCGTTCCTCCCGAGCTCCCGAAGAAGCCCCTACGCCTGAGAAGGAGCCTGCCGGGGCTTCGAAGTCCATTGCCAATGGCGAGTTCGGCTTGCTCCGAAAAGTCCGCCAGTTCACCGCGGCAACCCAGATGCGGCAGTTGGGTCTATACCCTTACTTTCGCGTCATTTCCTCCGCGCAGGACACCGAAGTGCTCATCAACGGCAAAAAGGTGCTCATGCTCGGGTCCAATAGTTACCTGGGCCTTACGAACCACCCCAAAATCAAGGAAGCCTCTAAAGCCGCCGTCGAAAAGTACGGCACCGGCTGCGCCGGCTCCCGGTTCCTCAATGGCACGCTGGATATCCACATCGAGCTCGAGTCGGAACTGGCCCGCCTCGTCAACAAGGAGGCCGTCCTGCTCTACAGCACCGGGTTCCAGGTTAACCTCGGCGTCATCAGCGCCCTGGTTGGCAAGGGCGAATACGTCCTCGGGGACAAAAGCAACCACGCCAGCATCGTCGAAGGCTGCCTGCTGGCCCAGGGCAAATTCCTCCGGTTCGGTCACAAGGATCTCGCCGCGTTGAACAGCCGGCTCGAAGGCCTCGATCCCGATGCCGGAAAACTCATCGTCGTGGACGGAGTCTTCTCAATGGAGGGCGATATTGTGGACCTTCCGGAGCTTTGCCGGATCGCAGCCCGCCACCACGCGGTCGTCATGGTGGATGATGCGCACGGCATCGGGGTGATCGGCAAGCACGGCGCGGGCACCGCCAGCCACTTTGACCTCACCGACCAGGTGCACATGATCATGGGCACCTTCAGCAAGTCCCTTGCCAGCCTCGGCGGCTTCGTCGCTTCGGATGCGGCCACAATTGATTACCTCAAACACCACTCCCGACCGCTCATTTTCAGCGCCAGCATGAGCCCCGCAAACGCCGCAGCCGTTCTGGCCGCCGTTCGCATCATGGTCTCGGAGCCCGAGCGCAACGTCCAACTCTGGGCAAACACCGAGCATATGAAAAAGGGCCTTCTCAGCCTCGGCTTCAACCTCGGTGAATCGCAAACGCCCATCCTCCCGGTTTACATGCACAGCCTGATGAACGCCTTCCAGTTCTGCAGGAGAGCCCAGGAGGAAGGCGTCTTTGTAAACCCGGTCGTCTCACCCGCTGTCGCCCCGGGTCAGGAGCTCATCCGCATCAGCCTCATGGCCACACACACCACAGAGCAAATCGACTTCGCGCTCGAAAAACTGGCCAAAGTGGGCAAAGAACTCGGATTGATCTGATTGAAGGTCCTCCTCACAGGAGCCAGCGGTTTCGTCGGCAGTCATCTGCTCGACAAACTGCTCGCACAATATGTCCCGACAGCGGTCTTGCTCCGCTCCACCAGTGGACGCTCGTTTCTTAACCCCGCCGGAGGCTTCGAGGTCCGCCAGGGTTCCATCGAGGAGCCACAGACCCTGGCTGCCGCTCTCGATGGCATCACTCACGTGATCCATTGCGCCGGACGCACCCGAGCCTGCCGGGCTGCAGAATACTACGAAACCAATCACGTCGGCACGCGCAACATCGTCGAAGCCGTCAATGCCAGAACCGCACAAGTGCAACGGCTGCTGCATGTCTCAAGCCTGGCCGTCACGGGCCCGGGCACAGCCCGGAAACCCTCCACGGAACTCTCCCCGGAGAACCCCGTCTCCGACTACGGCCGCAGCAAGCTCGCCGGCGAGAAAGAGGTCCGGGAGAATTGCAAAACGGATTGGGTGGTCGTCCGTCCGCCAGCCGTTTACGGGCCAAGGGACCGGGGATTCCTTCCGCTGTTCCGGGCCGTGCGCTCGCATTTGCTGCCCAGAACAAATGCCCGGCAGGCACTCAGCCTGGTCTATGTGGAAGACCTTGTTGATGCAATACTTGCAACTTTCAAGTCGCCGATAGCCTCCCGCAAAACCTATTTCGCCGCCCCGTTCGAAGTCGTCACCGCGCGCCACATGACAGACATCATCGCCAGAAAACTTCAATCCTGGACGCTGCCCATTCCGCTGCCCTCCCTGGCGCTGTGGCCCATTTGCGCCGCGCAGGAACTCCTCGCCCGCGTCACAGGCAGGCCCAGTTTGCTCAATCTGCAAAAATTCTCAGAACTGCGAGCCCCGGGATGGGTCTGCGATTCTTCGCTCCTCGCCCGGGAAATCGGGTTCAAGTGCCCGACAAACCTCGAGGCCGGAATCGAACGCACACTGGCCTGGTATAAACAGAACGGCTGGCTCTAAACGCCACCGCCCAATCACACAGAACATTCCTGGCCGCCAACCGTCTCTCCCCATCGCCCTTCGCATTTCCTCGATCGGCACAGATTGTGCTCAACTCTGTCGTGGACAATTATGAAAAACGAGCACAGGCGAAGAACTAAAGCGGATGTGCACAGCCTGTCTCAGCACTGGAATAGGGTGTCCTTAATCAAGGCAGTGAGCGCGCAAGTCTCATGAAATTAAGAGTTTCCACAGGAAAAATTGCAGCCATGACGCTCGTCGAAGTCGTGGTGGCTTTGACGATCCTGGCGGTCATCGCCGGCGGTGTCATGGCATCCTTTGGATGCGGTTTTCGCGCAGTTAAGAAAGTGCGACACAATCAACGCGCGACCCAGATCCTGCTCGAGAAACTCGAGACAATACGCCTCTACAACTGGACCCAGATCAATACTTCGGGCTTTATTCCATCCACGTTCTCAGATGTTTACGACCCACAGGCAGCCTCGGGCAGTCAGGGCGCGATTTACGCCGGCACTGTCGAAATCAGGCCGTTTCCCCGCTCAGCCTCCTACTCAACAAACCTGAAGCAGTTGGTCGTAACACTTCGCTGGGCGGAAGATGGAATGTTCCATGAGCGCGTGATCCGAACGTTTGTGGGGAAGAATGGGTTGCAAAACTATGTTTACTAGCCTTCGCCAGTTCAGACGCAGAGCATTCACGCTCATGGAGGTGATGATCGCCATGGGCATCCTTTCTGTCGTCATGGCCTCCATGGCTTCTTTCTTCCTCTTCAGCCTCCGCAGCGGCGCCGGCCTCGGCAACTACGCCCTCCTGGACCAGGCAAACCGCGAAGCCATGGACCGGATGACCCGCGAAATACGCCAAGCCAGGGAAATCACCGGATTCTCCACAAACCCGCCATCCATTACCATTTTAAACGGCGACAACACCGAGGTCACTTACGCTTTCCATCCCGAAACCCACACGATGACCCGAAACTCCAGTGATGGCGAAAGGACGTTGCTGCTGGAAAACTGCAGCCTCCTGCAATTCACGATGTACCAACGCAATCCCAGCAACGCCACCTTTGGCGTGTTCCCGGTGGCCTCGAATAACTGGCGAAGAACCGGCAAGATGATTCAGCTCACATGGAAAACCAGCATCACCAATTCCCCGTATCCGACAGTCAACAGTGAAAACGTTCAAACCGCGCGGATTGTGATACGCAAACAAAACGACGAGTAAGAAAGTTCGAAATTCTATGAAACTCAGCCTATCAAAAAACAGCGCCGCGCGCGGCAGCGCAATGATCGTCATCATGGTCATCGGCACTCTCATGCTGCTGAGCGTGGCGGGCTACCTCACCCTGGTGAACCACCAGAATTACATGAGCGTGCGCTCGCAGGCATGGAACACATCCATCGCCGTTGTCGAAGCGGGCATCGAGGATGCCATGGAGCACTTGAACGCAAACTCGACCCAAATGGGCACCGACGGCTGGGGCAGCGCACCACCTCACTACGTCATGGACTATGACATGGGAGACGGCAGCGGCTACAGCGTGAGCATCAACATGACAGATCCCGATAGTCCCATTATCGTCTCACAGGCTTTCGCAACCCTCGATGGCGGCCCCATCGAGCCCATCTTCGGCGCCCTCGGCGCCGTGAACCAACGAACCACGCTCACCCGCGCGGTGAGGGTTCGCGCCCAACGCGGCGGCCTCTTCATCAAAGGCCTCGTGGCCAAATACCAGATCGAGATGAACGGCAACAATGTCCGGACGGACAGCTACGACTCCGGCGACCCGAACAAGAGCACTAATTCCAGGTACGATCCCGCCAAGGCCAGGAGCAACGGCGATGTGGCAGTGAACAGCTCAATCCGGGATGCCATCGGCGTTGGCAACGCCAATATTTACGGCCACGCCGCCACAGGCCCGCGCGGCACCGTTTCCGTAGGGCCTAACGGCGGCATCGGTGAACAGTCATGGGTGCTCTCAAACCCGGGCGGCATCCAGGAAGGCTGGCTCACCGACGACATGAACTTCACTTTTCCCGATCCCGTGCTGCCCTTTAACACCGGCTTGCCGGCGCTCGGCGGCGACGTCGTCACAGCCGAAGCCATCGTCACCCCCATCCCCCGCACCGGCGTTCCCGAGCCCGGCGCGACGGATGTAATAACAAACGTCAGTTACACCTATTCCACAACCTACCCGGGCGATATCCCCGGCATGGTCACCAACCTCGCATGGCAGGTCACTCAAGTGCCCCCAGCGGCCGGACAAGCCTCCGGCCAAATCACAACAAACTTCATTACCTCGACTTCGGACACCTGGCCCGGCAATTCCGTCGGCCCTGTCACTACAAACACCCATTGGGAATCCAGCACCGCATACCCGGTCGGCGAAAGGTTTATTTTCACAAACGTTACCACCATGACAGAGGCCACGCTGCCAAGCCCCCTGCCCGGAGGGACGATCACCACAAATACCACGGTCGGTAAGACCAAGTCGCCGCCGGCTGCCGGCACCTACACCGGCACTCCGTACAAAGAAAAGGGGTGGTGGTACTACGATCAGATCGTCAGCTATACGTGGCGAGTCCCCGAGTACTTCTGGCCCGTCCGGGAATACAGTTGGACCCAAACACAGTACACCTACCAGGTGGTCACTTACGGCCTGCCAAGCTTCACTTATAGCTGGAATGGTTTCACGACCAACTACATCTACACCACCAATTACTACGACCATATTCTCAATTCAGGAAAATACGTCATGTCCACTCTTTCCGGAAAAACCTACGTCGCTGGAGACGCGGAACTGGTGGTGTTCAACGACATCAAAATGAGCGGTCAGGACATCCTGGTCATCGGCCCCAACGCTGCACTTCACGCTTATGTGGACGGAAGCAGCAGCACAGTGTCCGGCAACGGTGTCATCAATAAAACCAGCCTCGCGCAAAACTGCATCATCGAATTCACCAAAAACGTCGGCACTCTCAAGTTCAGCGGTAACGGCGAGTTTGCCGGAGTCATTGTGGCTCCGGACGCAAATATCGAGCTGGATGGCGGCGGCAACGCTGTCACAGACTTCTGCGGCGCAGCCATCGGCTACACCATCAACCTCCGCGGTCATTTCAAGTTCCACTACGACGAAGCTCT
>CAYNZC010000051.1:6660-13280 GCA_964401575.1 uncultured Verrucomicrobiota bacterium | reverse complement strand
GCCCGCCATACCATCGTTTTCTGCGAGAAATCGTGTAATCCGCAACCGTCCAGACGGGGGGTCTTTCTGGGCGCTGCACAGGTGAATGGCATGCTGCCGGTTGCCGCGGGAGACACACCGGTCAAGGTGAATCGAGATGGGTCTTGAACTGCTGTTCAAGTATTGCGGGCAGATCTGGTAGCCGGTTCCCGCATTGAACTCGGCAACGCACCGTCGCACCACGCAGTTCACCAGCAAATCCTCAGGATGGTTCGGCTCGAAATCAATGCCCGCCCTTGGGGCTGTGCCGTCCGTGTTGCGCAGCCGGCAGTCCTCAATTAACAGGCCATCAATGCTGATGACGCTGATGCCCTGCCGGTGGTTCCCGTTGCAGTCCACGCGCCGGATCGTCACCTGCCGATTCGGCGTTTGCCCGGCGCCCACGCCCAGGTAAATGGCATCCCCTCCGGTTTGTTCGATTCTGAGGTCCTGGACCAGCACGTTCCGACACCCCAGAAAAGCCAGCCCGTGCCGCCATTCCGACGTTTCATAGGAGGGCGACTGATAATCCTGCTTGAGCATCCGGATGCGGGCCGGCTTGTCCCGACCTCTGCGGCCGCCCCGAACGACGACATTCTCGCATCCACGGAACGAGAGCAGGCAGTCGCCCCTGGCGCGAAAGGCTCCTTTCAAAGCCACCAACTCGGTGCCCGCCTCGAACACAATCTCCTGACCGCTCACACCGGTCAACGGCCCCGTGATCCAGGCCGATGGCTGCCGGTCAATAATCAGCCGCTTCACTCCTGATCGAATGGCTTCCTGCAGGTACGCGGTGGAATCCGCAGGATTAAACCCCCACCACGACACGCGGGCCTCGTGCCGCTTCCCATCCAACACCTCCCGGACCCGTTCCGGTCGGGCAAGGCTGTTGCCCACCGACGGCTCTTTTCGGGGTGCGCACGCATGGAGCGCGGCAACCTGCACCTGGCCGATTTGAGCGCCGGAGTCATCGGCAACACTCTCGATATACAACGAAGACGCTGTGCCCGCCCCTCCCATGCACGCGACCTGTTCCGAAAAGCAGAAGATGAAAATGGCGAGCAGAAAAAACAGAACTGCCCGATACCTAAGCCACAACCAGGCGCCGCGGTGAACATCTCGATCACAGTTTCTGCGAGATTCGTGTGTCCCGGCCCGGTCGGAACCGGCGCGCGAACCGAAAACGCTTCCGCAGTCGCGGAACTCCGGTCGGGCGCCCGGCAGAACGTGAGGTTTCTCCCGCGAAACAAAGATGCACATGCAAAGGCAACTTGCCCAAACAGCAGGAGCGCTTCAACCTGAAACAAAGCCCAAGGTTCCAGCCGGAACCGCTCCGCATAAAGGGAAGAACCTGGCCTCACCCCCATCTTTTGAAAAACCCGTTCAACGCCCGCCGCGTAACCAGCCAATAGCCAGCAGGACCAACACTCCCAGCCCAAGCAGCGCGCCCTGCAGCGGAGTCCGCGCGACACTCTTGGCCTTCACAGGTTCTCTCGATGCCTCTTCCAGCACTCGCCCCTTGACCATCGGCGCCTCTCGGTCCGCTGCGCCGGGCGAGGTTGATTCCGTTGGGGCTGAAACAACCGCCGGAGCCGGTTGGAGCCTCGCGCGTTTACCAATCACCTCGCGCTCGGCAGCCTCCACCGGAGCCAGGTCTTTCTGTGCCTCGCGCAACGCGGCCAATGTTTCCGAAGCGGGTTTCCAGTACTCTTTCTCAACAACGTTGAGCATGCGGTCCACAATCATCTTGTACGCCGCAAGGTTCTCGGCAGCCTTGAATTTCTCGCGAATGTCGAGCTTGTGCCGGTCCTGCACATAAACCTCGAACATCTCCTGCCACTTGGCGGCGTCCACAGCCTCCGGCACCGTCACCTGCCATCCCCACAGGTTATCGGTCACCTGCCGGATCATCCGCGCGCCGGCGTATCCTTCCTTCATCATGGCTTCAATCCATTTCGGGTTTAAATACCGCGCCCGCAATTCACGCCCCATATACTGCTCAAGGGTCACAGTTTCACCCGCCCTGGGATTGCTGATGTCTGCAACAAATGTCTCGGCCGGCTTCCCGTTCACGGTGCGAACCGCCATGGCCGTGCCGCCGAGGTACTGGTAAAAGTCGTCGCTGTCGATAGCGCCGTAAATGTGCGACGAGCGGCTGTGCACCACGCCCTTGGCATCCCTGAGCGCAAGCTTCAGCAGCACGGGCGAAAGATCCGCGTTTGTGCCGCCGCGCGCGCGCGCGCCCCAGAAACCCTGCCCGAACAGGTGGCTCATCCGGTTAAAAAATACCGCCGACACTTCATGGTGCGCGTCCCAGGTGTCCGGATGATGTATGGCGTGCTCCAAGCCGGTGCCATACACGCCCGAGGGCAGGCTGAACAAACGCACGGAGGCCAGCCGTTCCGCCTCGATCGGGTCCACTCCCTGCTCTTCGAGCTCAGCGGCCGCAAGAATCGTGTTGCTGAAATAGGGGTTGTCCTCGCTGGTATCCGTCTTTAAGAGGCTGACCGCCTGGTCCAGCAACTGCATCAGGGTCGGAAACAGGTCCCGATACAGACCCGAAGGAATGACGGTGATGTCCACACGGGGCCGCCCCATCTCCTCGCGCGACATCAACTCGACTCCCTGCACCCTCCCGCGCGCGTCCCATTTGGGGCGCACCCCCATCAGCGCAAGTATCTGCGCCTCCATGACGGCTTCATGCCGGCTGGTCTCTGTGCCCCAAAGATTGAACACCAATCGGTCCGGATACTGCCCCTCATGGCGCCTGCGATAAGACTCCACAAAGTTCGTTGCCAACCGCGCGCCAGCCGCAAAGGTGGCCGCAGACGGCAGACGGGCCGGATCAAACCCGTAAAAATTCTTGCCGGTGGGAACTACCTCGGGATTCCGTATCGGGTCGTTGCCCGGCCCGGCGGGAATATATCGCCCGGACAACCCGGCTGACAGCGCATCCAGTTCGGCGCGTCCGGAAGCTTCAATGCGCGCCATCAAATCCGCTTTGCGTTTGGCGCGTTCATCCAGCGCAAGCTCCGGCTCCATGGAAAGAATCGCTTCGGCTGTGGCCGCGCGCTTCGCTTCATCGGGCGCCACCCCGAACGTGTGCATCCCGAAGGGCGTCATTCGCTCGCCGATTTTCTTCAGGTGATGCTCGATTTCCTCGATTTGCCCGTCATCCGGCAGCGCTCCCGGCGCAATGGTGATGGACAGATCCTTCAAAAGCCCGTGCTTCTCACAGCGCTGGGCAAGGCCGCGCAGCATGTCTTCGCCCCCCAAGGCCCCCTTCTCCTTCGCCACATGGTAGTCATTGATGATGCCCCCGATCTCGCGAAGCTCGGGGCTGAGGCTGGCGCGGTCCATCGGCGGCGGCAGATGGGTGATGATGGCAGCCATCGCGCGCCGCTTGGCCTGCAGCCCCTCGCCAACATCGTCCACGATGAAAGGGTAAAACTGCGGCACAGCGCCAACAATGACTTCGCCGACATCGGCTGCGCTGAACCCGACCTCTTTGCCCGGCAGCCACTCGTGGGTGGCATGCGTGCCCACGTGAATCATTGCATCCGCTTTGAAGGTCTTCTGAAGCCAGAGATAAAACGCGAGATACTGGTGATGGGGCGGCAGCTTCACATCATGATACACCGCTTCGATATCCTGATCCCAGCCGCGCGTAGGCTGCGCCCCAAAAATCACGTTCCCCCAGCGCAGGATGGGCAGCACAAGAAAGGCTTTGCCCGCATCATCACGCCAGACCATCGTCTTGCTGAACTCCGGGTCGCCCCATTTGAGAAAAATCTGCTGGCGCAGCGATTGCGGCAATTCCTCAAACCACTGGCGATATTCCGGGATCGGCACCAGCGGCACCCGGCCGGACCGGGCAAGCTGGTCCAGCTCTGTGAGGAGGTTCGTGCCCGGCATCGGATTGTTGCCGTAGGCGCGAATGGCGGCAAACAGGTCGTCCGCACTGGCCGGCGCGCCGGTCGCCTCGTAGCCATCGGCTCGCAGCCGATTCAGAATCTGCAGCAACGATTGCGGCAATACGTTCAAATAAGACGCCCCGATCCCCGCCTTGCCCGGCGGATAGTTGTAGTATATCACCGCCACACGCTTGTTGGCGGCCGGTTCATGACGCAAGCGCACGAACGAATCCACACGGTCAGCCAGCCGCTCGATCCGCTCGGCAATCGGCATGGCCATCACGTACGCCTCGCCCGTGGCCACGTCCACAAGCCTCTCCTTCGATGCCACAATGGTTGGAGCCACCGCCCCGGCAAGCTCTGCGCTGCCGATCTGCCAGGAACGCTCCATAAAGTCCAACCCGCTCCCGGATGCCTGCCACTGGGCAAAACTCTGCGAATTCAGGGCAATCGCATTGAGAATGGGCACATCCATCCTCGAAAGCAGCGGCACGATCTTGTCCGGCACGTTTCCGATCTTTAACGTCAATGCCACCAACGCCTCCACACGACTCTGCCCCGCATCATCCAGAAACAGCAAAGTCACGGCGGCATCGCTCGGATATCCAAACCCGAACAACACGTTGAATCCGCGCAAGCCCAGCGCTCGATCCAGCGCCGATAAAAGCTCCGTCTGACCCGATGTGGCCGTGTCGCGGGAAAAGAAAACGCCAATCCACCGGCGATTGGCTGCGGCAGGCTTTACCGCCCGGCGGGCTGACGCATAATCCTCAAACCGCGCATAAGCTTTGCGGCTCGACGGGTCGAAGTATCCGAACTCGGGAAACGCGGAGGGTGGCTCATGCTGCAGACCGGGCAGGTGCCGCCGGGCCAACGCCGCGCGAACCAGTTGCACAAGGTTCGCCTGGCCTCCGGAATCCAGGTAAGCTGCGAGCTGCGCGTCCCGCTCAAATCCCAGCTCCGCAAAGGATGGATCGAGCGCGCCCCCCACTCCGATCCGCAATGCTCCCCGCCGCCCCGCAGCCTCGATCTCCGGCGCAAGCACACGCAGCAACGCCCCATACCGCGTGTGCCCGAGGATGATGTCCGCCTCCCGCACAAACTGGCGGTCGCCCGGGGCCGGTTCTATGCGTGGAAAAGCTCGAACCGCAATGTTGGTCAGTGCAGGATCGCGCCGAAGCTCCGTTATCGCCCCGATGGCAGCGGCGGATTGAGCATCACCAATAAGCAGGGAAACTTTCACCCCCGCAACGCAAATGGCAGCGCCCAAAAGGTAAACAAGACAAACCAGCAACCGCGCGCGCAGCTTCATGCACAGTTCATCTCGGCTTCGTTTCCTCGTCCGGCACGTAAACGACCTGTCCGTTAGCCAGTCGATAAGCAGTGCCAAGACGCGTCCCCTGCCCCGACAGCGTCTTGTCCGTCACTTTTTGCACTTTGATGTGCGCGCCTTGCTTAATGATGATCTCCATCTCGCCACTCTCGGTCTGCTTCACCAGGGTGACATTCGAATCCTTATCAAGCAGCCTGCCGGACGAGAACAGCGCAAAAAGCGCAATCAGAAGCGCCACAATGAAGGCAACGCTCACATCAAACAGGTTGGCAATCCCCGCCAGCGGATCCTCATCCTGCCCCGGGGCGGGCCCATGCCCGGAAATGCGATGCCGTTGAACAAAGCGCATGGTCAGGCCTTTCCCGTGGCTTTGCGCAGCACCCGCTCCGCATGAAATGCAAGCTCCTGCGCATCGGCGCGCACCCAGCTCTCCCGCGCCCCGGCAATCAAATACGCTACAACGCTGATCGTCAACCCGATCACAGTCGCGGCAAACGCCGTTACCATGTTGCTCGCCAGCGCGGGCAAATTTCCCTCCGCCAGACCCTGCAACGCATCCGCCATCGGTATCAGGGTTCCCATCAACCCCAGAGAAGGCCCCACCCGCACTGCAAGCCGCAATCGCCCCAGCGCCTGCCAGCGCTCCCGCTCCATGTTCTGGAGACGCTCTTCCAACCTCAGATCCAATCCATCCCCGGGGTCCTCGATGGCGACTGCATCCAGGGCTCTCTGCGCCCGCTCAAAGGCCCGCCGACGCCCTGCGCGACGATCCCACGCCTCACGCAGAAATGCCCCCAGGGCGATCAGCATCGCCGCCATGAGGGCGAGCAACCCGAGAAGCACCGGCCATACAAGAAAGGCCGCAATGTGGTGAAATAGCTCGCGGAATTGGTCAACGGCAGTCATGGTCAGTCGCCTTTCTTCAGCCTGTAAAATCGCCAGGAGCCGGAAAAATCCACCGGCATGGTGTATTGCCCCCCCTGGATGACAGGTGTGGTTAACGGGGCAGTCCACTCCCCGGTCCACAGGTTGGTCGTAGTTTCAATCAAAAAGCCGACGCTGTTGGTTGTCCACACGATCCAGCCGCCATCCAGCGCCAGCAGCGGCCTCTCAATCGCCGCCGAACGTGTCACCGCCAGCACGGCAAGTTGCGGACGAAGGCTCGCCTCCCGGGTGTCGGGCACGTCCGGACCCAATGAAAACGTGATGCTGTTGCTCACGGAAAGATGGGATAGCACGTCAAAGCTCAGGACGGAAGGACCGTTATTGACGATCGCGGTGCTCCAGTCCGCAACGTTGTCCCTGCCGATTTGTGTGCCATTGAAGTAAAGCCTGTCGTTATTCGCATCACCATA
>CAYNZC010000051.1:0-6560 GCA_964401575.1 uncultured Verrucomicrobiota bacterium | reverse complement strand
CCCTGCCGATTTGTGTGCCATTGAAGTAAAGCCTGTCGTTATTCGCATCACCATATGTATAGAGAACCTGAAGCGTTGCCCCGGTGGCATTCTCGGGGTTCACAGGCGCCAATGACACCAGGCGTTGGGAAACTTGCGACCCGGCCGGCGCCCGGTAAATATCCCCACTGCCTTCGGCAATAGAATACTCAAACGTGTTCGAAAGACTCTCGCGCTGATAAACAGCCAGCAGGGTCACATGTTGCACACGTCCGTCAAAACCGTCCGGACTGGTCTGGGAAACGATGATCGTGTTGGCAGCGCCATCCTTGAACAGCATCCCGGCTGGAATGGGAATTGTCACCAGCCAGACGCCCGAACCCGAACCGTACGCGTTGGCATTCGTTGCGCTGAACACAGGATTGGGATCCGCAGTCGAACCGAAAACCAGCGGGTTGGCGGCCGGCAGCGTCATACCGTTCACCGTCACGGTCATCTCGCTGATGTAATTTGCCGTACCGCCCCATACCGTCGCAATGATCCGCGCCTCAACGATCGAATCGCAGACCGGCAGTGCGTATTCGTTGGTCACAGCGTAAGGCTTCGGCGGGTTCCCGACATTCAGCCAGTTCGTGGTGCTTTGCCAATAAAGCGCGCCGTGGGCAATGCTGCCCGAAAGTACGTTGCTGATCCCATGCCCGGGCGAGGCGGAGCCGGATGGAAGCGAGAACTCCGCGCGCGCCTCGCAAAGTTGCAGGCCAACGATAATCGCCAGCAGTAAATTAGAATAGTTCCAGCCTTTCGCATTCATCATCTCTGTTTCTGATTGATTGCCATCGTTATTTCCCCGCGTCCCAGTCCTCAGCCGCACACACGGTCTTTACCTCAACGTGCCCGTCGCAGAAGGCCGCCACGAAACTCTTCCCGGGGTGCCGGTAGTCCACATCCACAACTGGGTTGGTAAAGAACGCGCCGCCGCCACAATAATACTTCCCGGGTGTACAATCCGCGTAGAGAATAGTGCCCGAGGGACGCCGCACGTTGCTCGCTTTGACCCCATACCAAAAGCAAAACTCCCTGCCGGAAAGGTTGAAGCTGTTGATGCCGTAACTGAGAAAAATGTTCGTGTCCCAGGTCACTGAAATGCGCCGGGTATCCGAAGGACAAAGATAAACGCCGGAATTCTTTGCAAGCTGCCCCTTGATCAAATCCATCCAGCGCGTGGTCGAATCGACCCAGGCCGGCGGATAAGACTTTGTCTCGTCCACATAAAGTTGGGTCGCCAGACCAATCTGCCTCAGATTGCTGAGGCAGGCGGTGCGCTTGCTCCGCTCTTTTGCCTGGCCCAGCGCCGGCAGCAGCAGCGCCGCCAGGATCGCGATGATGCCAATCACCACCAGCAATTCAATCAGGGTAAAAGCGCCCCGCACCGCGTCGAAAAACGGCTGGCTGCGAAGCTTGAATCTGCCGGGGTGTTTCATGCTTATGACCCGCGTCTATAGAAGTACTGCTTTCAAATGTATGAAACAATACTAAAATCGTATGACAAAAAAATGTTTTCCGCTACGTCGCGGTTTGTTACCTTTCAACGGGTGAGGACAAAGAAAAAAGACAATGCGGTTCGCTTCACCGTCTCGGTGCCGGGCGCGCTGGCGAAACAACTCGACAAAATGGTCCGCGAGAAGGGTTACGACTGCCGCTCGCTGGCTGTGGCCGACCTCATCCGCGCCGGGTTGGTGGAACATTACCAGAACTACGGGGACCGCGAGATCGCCGGCACCATTACCCTCGTTTACGACCACCACAAACAGCACGTCCAGGCAGCCCTCACGGATATCCAGCACGACCACCACGACATCATCCTCTCCACGCTCCACGTTCACCTGGATCACAACAATTGCCTGGAAGTGCTCGCTGTGCGGGGCAAAGCCAAAACCGTTAAGAAAATTGCAGATGAACTGACCGCCGCCAGGGGCGTGAAACACGGCAAGTTGACAGTGACCAGCAGCGGCAAAGACATCTCGTCCTAGCACCATTCGCCCCGCATGAGCATGAACAAGCCTCGCTCACACCACGGCCGATTCCAGGAAACAGCATGAACAATAATGTGATCATCAATACGTTGGTCGAAAACAGTGTCAACATCGCCGGGCTCCACGCTGAACACGGGCTGTCTCTCATGATCCGCATCGGAGACAAAAAGCTGCTATTCGATACCGGCCAGAGCGATCTCCTCCTGCACAATGCCCAAAAAATGGGCCTCGCCCTGGACGACATTGATGCTGTCGTGCTCAGTCATGGCCATTATGACCATACCGGCGGCCTCGAAGCGATCTGCCGCCAGTCCCCAAAAACGAAGTTCTATGCGCATCCCGCAGTGCCGGACCCAAAGTTCAGCCAAAATGCCGACGGCAAAAGTCGCTTCATCGGTTTGCCTCCCGGCTGCGTCGAACTGTTGCGACGCAATGATGGCATGACGTGGACCCCCAAGCCGACCGAGGTGCTGCCCGGCCTCTTCGTTACCGGGGAAATCCCGCGAAAAAACAACTTTGAAGACACCGGGGGACGCTTCTTCCTGGATGCCGGGTGCAGCCGTCCCGATCCCCTGCTCGATGACCAGGCGCTTTTCTTCGACACGGAGCGCGGGTTGGTGGTCATTCTCGGGTGCGCGCACGCCGGCGTTATAAACACGCTGGAATTCATCAGCAGCCTCACCTCCAACAGACCGTTTCATGCTGTCCTGGGTGGAATGCACTTGAACAATGCCAGCCCTGATCGCATGAACGCCACCATCGAGGCTCTCGCCCGCTGGTCGCCAAATCAGATCATCCCGGCTCACTGCACCGGCATCTCAGCAACCGCCAGACTGATAAACGCTTTCCCCGGCCGCTGCTCTACCTGCCCCGTGGGAACGCGCCTCGTTTTCCAAAGGTGACCGCACGCTTGCCGCAACAAGCAAACACCTCACATACTGTTGCCGCACTCACGGAAGCCGGACACCCGCCCTGTAAAAGCGAGCGCTGGTCGAAACCGCGTCACGCCGCTCAATGATCGAACCGGTGCCCGGTATCGACTCCTCCATCATTTCCCAGGCGCCGGATGGATCCATGGATGCTTTGAACTCAATCTTATAAAAACGCCCGGCCACGGAAGGCCATCGCAACACCACCTCCTGCTGAACCGCATCCAAATCCCCCTCGAGCTTCAGCACTGAGCCCGCATCCACCGGACTGGTGCCCGCAATAATCTCCGATGGATCCGGCATGCTATCGCGATCGGTATCCGCCATCGGGTTGGCATACTCGTAGGCCCCGATGTCGTGCAACGCAGATCCAACGTTTCGCCCGTCCAGCGGCCGGGCAACCCCATCCCTATCCAAAAGTGGAGCGCCATTGTTGGTCCCGGCGTCCACGCACGGCGATGTGCCCGAAAGACGGTAATCACCCGCACCGGCGTTCAAAAACTCCGGGTCGGCAATGATGTCCCCGGCTCCGGCCGGCAGGTTCACATAGTTGGCAGCCCCGTTGCTCAGGCAGTTGTTGTTCAGAACAGGCTGGTAGCTCAAATAGGGATACCGCCATATGCCCGAGGAATTGGAGGCGACGATGTTGTTCGCAAGCAAAACCCCGTTCGTATAAAGGGTCAGCGCGATGCCACCTCCAAAATGACCAAGAAAGCCGGGCGGCGCGCTGTTGCCAGCAATGGTATTGTTTGCGATGACCACCATGCCGGTGGCGTTGACATTCATATCGCAAAACAATCCACCGCCCTGGCCACCGCCGCCAAACCCGCTGTAGTCAAACGCGCGATTGTTCACGATGACATTGTTTTGAACACACGCCGCGTAGCAGCTTCTCAGGCAAACGCCGCCGCCAAACACCGCTGTGTTGCCTTCCACTGTATTGGCATCCAGCAGCAGGTCGGGCGCAAACCGAAACGTCAGAGCCCCGTCGTCCGACCCCATGTAAACCGAAGGCGCATTTGTATAAAGAAGGTTTGTCCGCACCAGGTTGCGTGAGACTCGCAGTTGAGACCAGTTACCGTAGATGGCGGCTCCATTGATCGCATGGTTTTGCAGAAACGTGTTTGCCTCTATCGTTGCCATGGATTGCAGCGCGTAGATGCCGCCGCCATCGCCGTCACCCCGCGTCAGCACCTCGTTCTCAAAGAATGTGTTCCCAGTTATCTCGGCATGGCTCAAGTAACAGTAAACTCCACCGCCGTAACTTTCCCACGAGTTGACCGGGCTGCCAAGCGAGTTTGAACGAATCAGGTTGGAATGAATCCGAGGCCCGCTCACCCTGCAATAAATCCCCCCACCCCGGCCCCCAAAACGGTTCGTCAGGTCCGCATGAAACGGATCGCCGCTGGTGTAAATGCCGCCACCTTGCACTGCAAAACCATCCAGCACACACACCCGGTAGCCCGCGTTCCGAATATAAACCACCGGCGCCACCCCGCCACCATCAAGAATCGTCCGGTGTGCCACCGGATCCCGCTGGCTGCGGTTGGTCTCGACTCCGGCAAATCCACCATACAGATAGACAAAGGGGCCAGGCATCACACGCTCCTGGTAGGTGCCTCCAGCCACCCAAACCTCGCCCCCCGAGCTCAAAGCTGTCGCAATGCCCCCGGCCACCGTTCTCTTCGCCGTCGCCCACGTCAACCCGTCGCTGTCGTCCCCGCTCGGACTCACGCGGATCACCCGCACGGGCACGTCCCAATGCGTGCCGTCTGACTCGTCAGCGCCCATGTCCACAGCCGTGCCGTGCATCCGGGATTGAAGATCCAGATCCGGCCACGCGTTCGACAGCGCCGCTGTTCCGGCATCCACACACGGGGAATCAGGCTGCAGGTGAAACTCCCCAAGAGTGGCGTTGGCAAATTTTGGGTCCGCCGAGATGTTACCCCCGATTCCCGTGCGATCGGTTGTGCTCCGGTAATTTGCGGGAACGCCCAGAACCGCGTTGCCATGCACATTGTTGAAGCCGATGTCTGCGTCACTCGTCCCCGCAAGCCCACGCTCAAAACCAACCGCGTTAAATGCAATCACGTTGTTCTTGTTGGTCGGCCATGTGTTGGCCCAGTAAACCCCGGCTCCGTTGTTGGCAACAATCGTGTTGTTCACAATGTTTGCCGCGCCCAACCGGGAATCAACAACCGATATGCCGCCCCCGTGATTTCCACCGTTCGCCGCAATAAGGTTGTTGCAAATAAAGGGTTCGCTGATCGCGCCTTCGATCGGTCTCCCGTCCAGATCTGTGGCAGAGGCGAAAACCCCTCCTCCGCCCAGGCTCGCTGTCAACTCATCGTAACTGGCCGAGTTCGCCCCAATCAGATTGTTGGCGATAATCGGAAACGAGTGGCGCCAACATGCAATGCCGCCCCCATTGCGGGTCGCAGTGTTCCGGGAAATGACGTTGAAGGCAATAACCGGCGATGAACCCACAACCGCAATCCCTCCCCCGTCCCCCTCATCGTTGATCGCCTGATTCTCAACAATGACGTTGTTCGTGATGCAGGGAAAGTACACTTCCGTGCTGCTCACCAGGTGGAACCCCCAGATGCTCATGCCGGCGCCCGCGCCATCCGTCATGTTGTTGCGCAAAGTACAGTTCGCCACAACAGGCGCTGAACCAACCATCTGAATCCCGCCTCCGTGAATTCCGTTCCCCCCGCCGATTGTCAGTCCATCCATCCGCGTTCCCGGTCCTGAATTGGTGACAATCACAACCGCCTTGTTCGTGGTTCCCCAAATGGCGGAGATGTTCGTCCTCCAATCGCGCTCCGAGAGGGCGGACTCGCTGCCGCTAAACCCGCCGTAAAGCTGCACCCCCGGCTTCAGCGTGATGTGCTCGGAATATGTGCCCCGTCCAATCCAAATAGACGTGCCACTCCCCGCGGTGCTAATCGCATTCCCAAGGGTGCGCTTGGCATCCCCCCAACTCGTCCCTGGAAGCAGGTCGTTCCCATTCGTGGTGACGTAGAGTGTCTGCCCCGCCGCACTAATGCACATCATCGCGCAGCAAAGGCAACCAGGCAGGCCCCCTCGAACGGAGCGCCACGGCCTCAGGACCGTCTCGCCGTCATTAACCATCATCAACATAAGAAGCTCCTTTCTTTATTGAAAATGTTTCCGGGAAAAACCGACCGCCCCCAAGGTTCTTGCCGGCGATGCACGCCGCATGCCCCCGCAAGATACACTTCACGTATGTCCGCGAATCATGCCCGCGAAGCCACCGCCGACCAGACGCTGCGTGACCCGTCATAAACGGCCCTGTGCATATGCCTTTTCCAAACGGAAACTGAGACTGGCTATGACGACCTTTTACTCGTGTCCCGTGTTTGATGTCAAGAACGAACGCTCAAATCTTATCCTTACTTGATATTCGCCGCCTACGCCATCCCCCCTCATTCCAATCGCCCCCTAAAATACATCGCGGAATAACCCCCTCCAATATCTCACGCAAATGGTTGTCAACGGCGCACCTGGGCTTGCACCGGACCACAGGCACACGCCTGTTGGCAGGGCTTCTCCAAGGTTTAACCTGCTGTCGCGTCCTGGTCGGAATTCGCGCGGT
>CAYNZC010000050.1:0-30519 GCA_964401575.1 uncultured Verrucomicrobiota bacterium | reverse complement strand
GATCATACTCCGGCCACCAGGCAATGTCTTTGTCGTTTGCCGGTTGGTTATCAGCAGGCGGCTCTGATCATCGGCGATTAACAGGCGCACGGCTCCGGAGAAAATCCACGAGCCGGTCCGGGTGATCCGTAAACATGCCGTCCACACCCGCCTTTTCGAAGAATAAGCTCAGCATTTGTTCCAGGGAAGTTGCGTAGGCGGGAAGAACATCCGCGCGCGCGGTATAGGGATGCACTTCAAGATTCAAAGCGTGCGCATCACGCACGAGATCCGTAATCACAACGGTTTCCCTGGTGGTCCCCGTAACGATGTGTGAGAGGGATGGACCGATCCCATCAGCCACTTTCGCGGCCTCAGCAAGACCAGCTTTGGTTTTGAAGTAGGCGTAATCCGTGTTGTCGCTGCCAAGTTTGTCACCCAGCAGAAGGATGAGTCGCCCCTGGTAGCCAAGTTCCTGACGAATGCGTTTTACCTCGCTGAAATCGAAACACTGCACGTACACCGGATCCGTTTTCGACCGGTAACCATAACGCGCAAGCACCTCAAGCACCGTGCGGCTGAGATCGCGTCCCTGCTGCCGGTGCCATCGGGGAGACTTGATTTCCGGATAAATGCCAACGGTGCGAGCCGTGCTCTTATTCAGACCTTGTATGAACTGCAATTCCTCTTCCAAAGTCACGATGCTGAATCTGGATGACCATGCCGGAAATCGAGCCGGGTATGTCTGCTGGCCGTTGCGGTAATTCAATCGCTCCGTCCATTGCAGTTCCTTGAGTTCGGCAAGAGTGAAGTCAATCGCATAATAGCGGCCATCCTCGCGTTTGCGCTCCGGGAAACGCTTCGCAACGTCGGTCACCGTGTCAATCTGCGTATCATGCAACACAACGGGAACGTCATCTTTCGTGAGCACCACGTCCTGCTCCAGGTAGTCCGCCCCCATGGCGTAGGCCAGCGCCTTGGCCGGAAGTGTATGCTCCGGCAAATAACCGCTGGCGCCCCGGTGAGCGATGACAATGGGTTTGGCATTGGCAGTGCCGGCAACCGCCTTGGCATCCCCGTGCGGGCGGGCTGTTCGAGCAATCTCGCCGTTTGCAGTGCAAACCACACCGAGCGCCAATCCAACCAGCAGTTCTCTTAGCATGTTCACGGATTTACTCGTTTGGCACGGACAGGTCAATGGCTCTCTTCCAGACCTTAACAGCTCGCCTCAAAAACTTGCCCGGCGCGCGTGTTTGGCGGCCTGAGGCTCGTTTTGGCCTTTCCGCCGTCATGTTCGACTGTAAAATCTCCTCCATGCAGCAGAATCGCGTGAAGTTCCTTGCTATCGGCGTGGGCGTGATCTTCCTGGGCGGCCTCCTGATCGGACTGCTCATGCCCCGCTTCGGCCTGACATCCGGCACGCAGCGCGCTTACAACACCAGCACCATCCTCCGCCAGGTCCGCACTCTCTCCGAATTGGTCACGGTTCAATATGTCATGGAGAAAGTCGTCATTCTGGAGGTGCCGCCGGAAAGTGTGCTCGGACAAATGTTCGCGGGCGATAACCGCGTTCTCCTCCTGGCGCACGGAATCGTCAAAGCGGGCGTGGACCTCGGCAAACTCCAGGAGGGCGACATCAGCATGGAAAAGCAAAGGATCCGCATAAAACTCCCGGGCGCGGCAATTACGGATGCTTACCTCGACGAATCCCAGACACGCGTCATCGAGCGCACAACAGGGTTGTTTCGTACCTTTGATAAAAACCTGGAACAATCCGCCCGCCAGAACGCTGTGGACGACATCCGCCGCGCAGCCCGCCTGGGCGGCATCATCAAGGACGCCGAGGAACGCGCGCAGGCGCAGCTCAGAAACCTGCTCGAACCCATGGGACTCGAGGTCGAGTTCGTTTCTCCCTGAATTTACTATCGGGACTGGTACGAGGCGGGTCTCTGTTTGCCCCGTTTTGAGTCAGCACAGCGGAACACTGCACCGGTTAGGCTTGCGCGCCACGCTTGATTTCAACAGGGGATGGAATGTCAACCGGCTCCCTCATGAGCACCACGATCGGTTGCCTGCGGCGTATCAAGGGACTCTTTGGCCTGAGAGGCAGCCCCAGCTCGCCGGACGCGCGCCGGACAGGCTCCACAAGTCGCGTCTCCAGCAACTTTTCAAAATCCTCCGGCCTCAACGATGGCTTGTTTCGAGCGCCCATGATGATTTGAAGCTCGCAATTAATGTGCCAATCGCACCTCCAAACCGCTCCAAACCCGGGATTTCCGATCTCCGGGCCTGCGTTCCATCTGGGCCCGCTACCGCCGCCCTGATTCTCCTCGACACCGGCCCGTTCCCGGACAAAATTTCTGCACGTTAACTATGCGCAAAACGCTTCTAGCCCTCTCATTACCCGTTTGCATCGCCACTCTTCTGTGCGGCTGCCGCACCACTCCCTTGCCAGGCACTGTGTCAAAACGCATCGGCGACGAGATCGTCGTTGCCGGACAGATGGTCCATACGGGAGCCAGGGTCGTCTTGTGGATGGACCCCGGCGGTTACGATGCCTATCGCGTTGATCGCAGGTTCGCGCCGCTGGACAAGGCCGGCTGGGACAGCTCGATCGGCGAAAACAAACAGCTCTCTCCAAATCGCTACAACCTGCGCAAACGGGCAGTCCTCAGCGATGAGGACATCGAGCGCGTCCGCGGCGGAGGGTGGGACCTGCCAACGCTTCAGAAAGCGGTTGATCAGTTCGTGATTCATTACGATGTCTGCGGCACCAGCCGCCAATGTTTCAGAATCCTGCATGATATGCGCGCCCTGAGCGTCCACTTCATGCTCGACCTCGATGGCACCATCTACCAAACGCTGGATGTCAAAGAGCGAGCCTGGCACGCCGGCAATGCAAACGCCCGTGCTGTCGGCATCGAAATCGCCAATATGGGCGCCTACCCCGTCGGCTCAAAAAACCCGTTCGACGACTGGTACGCCAAAGATGCCGGCGGAAAAACGCGAATCACCATCCCGGAACGTTTCGGCGATGGCGGCATCCGGACACCAAACTTCGTCGGGCGCCCGGACCGCAACGACCCGCTGACCGGAAAGCTGCATGACCGCGAGTTGCTTCAGTACGATTTCACACCGCAGCAATACGAAGCGCTCACCCGGTTGACCGCCGCACTCTGCAGGGTGCTTCCGGAAATTCACTGCGATTACCCGAGAGACGCCCAGGGCAGGCTCATTGATCGCGCCCTGTCTGATGAGGAACAGGATTCGTTTAAAGGGGTGCTGGGCCACTTCCACATCACCTCCGGCAAGGTGGACCCCGGCCCGGCTTTCCAGTGGGATCGGGTCGTGGGCGGCGCCCAAAAATTTCTCAATCGCGGGATGTCCAAAACCGCTGACCAAACCAGCAGGGGCCACATGCGGACGCGGAACTGACCCGCGCCGACGGTTCGCTCAGGCCCGTCCGAAATACGCCTTCGCCTCGGGCTTGAGCCAATAAATCAGCAGCGGCACGCAGATCGGCAGGAAGCAGGCGCTCGTCATCCCAACGCAAATGATCACGAGATTATAAATCCACACCCAGGGTTTGGGCGGGAGAAAAAACGGCAGCAGGCACGCAATAAAGAGCACCAACCCAAGCCCCAGGAACAGCATCCCGATCAACAGAGCAAACGTCTTCGGCATGTCCAGGTCCTGCGGGTCCGCCAGGAAGAAAACGAGCGAAAACGCCACCATCACAAGGTAAATGAGGCTTAAGAACCCGGCATACATCTTGAACCAGAAGAAAACTTTCGGCGGCGAACCGCCGCCCTCCAGGACACCGGCCTGCTGCTCAAAGTTCCCGGCCATCCCGCACCTCAAGGGTTGGTCCCGCCCGGCGCCGGAACGGGGCTGTTGGTCGGCACGCTCATCGGCACTTCAGCCGGCGCCTCGTTCGGCGGAACGTCCTCCCACGTCAGACGCCGTTTTCCCCCAACCACCACGATATTCCCTTCGTCGTCCGGCTTCAAACGCGGCCTGCTGTCTCCGTAGTAATCCCACGTCTGCCGCTTCATCACCTCGCCACCAGGCGAAATCATCTGGTAATTGAAACTCGAAGGGCCGCTCTGATACATCACATGCAGATTGCTCCGGGCATCTACCTGCGGGTCCGGCCTGCTAAACGAAAGAATCGTCCCGATGATGTGCAGCTTGAACAAATGCAGCCCGGACTCATCCGTGATCCTGAGGTAAAGCTTCGGAGCGCCACGAAGATGATTGGCCTGCTGGAGTACATACTTCCGAACCTCAGGCGCGCTGTTCGAGCCCAAAGCGGGCAGCCCCACCTCCTGTTCCCAAATCCGGGTGCCCTCAATCACGTAAAAATGCACCGGCGCGCTCGTTATGTCATATTCCCATCCCGGAATGTGAACGGTGGCCGAAACCGAATACTTTCCCGGTTTCAGAATCGCAAAGTGCGGGGCAATATCCACCCGCTTCACCGCCCGTTTCGACGACGGCAGGCTGAACTCGCCTTCTACAGGCACCTCCGAAATCTTCGGCACGACTCCCCCCGAAACATCCTTGGATTCCAGCGCGAACGTCAGCCAATCGGGATTCTCCCCCATCTTCAGAACCCGCCCTGAACGATTCGTAATCCGGGCAGCCACCGGCACCGGCTCGCCCGGCAGGAACTGGTCCTGCTCAAGCACAAGTTCCAGGCTCACCTGCGCCGCAGCCCCAAAGGCCATCAGCACACAGATCGCGCATCCCAGGCAGATTCGTCTCACGCCAACACTCTAGAAAGAGCAGCCGGACATGGCAAAGCCGAAATGGACCATGCTGAAAGCCTGGAATGTCAACCCGATATCGGCGCCCGGTATTCGCCCCCCGGGCATGACGAACGGATCACACCATCCAGCGCCGCATCGCCGCATCGCAATGCTCTTTCTTTTTCCTTGCGCATATGGGCCTGCCGCCTGTTTCTTATCCGGCAGCGCGCCACTACGGCGCAGTGTGTTTGAAGACCAAGTGTATTCTATGATGATGACGAGATGTGCGACGGGCGGCCGGACAATCCGGTCGCGTTTTTTTTGGGCGCTTTTTCTGGGCCTCTTCCTGGCCTGCCCGGGCCAGCCCGCACGGGCGGCCGCACCTTCAATCACAAAAATCACCCTGCTCCCAACACGCCAGTTGGAATTTCAACTGGCGCTGGATGTGGGAGAGAGTTACACGTTCGAGGTCTCGACCAACCTGGCGGATTGGATGGCCGTGGGAGGAATTGACGAAGCCCCCGCCAGTTCGCTGACCGTCGTGGATGAAAACACGGTGGACCTGGCGCCCGCGCTGTTTTTCCGGCTCAAGGTGGGACGTTACACAAGATTCTCGTTTGGCCTCGCACATTATGTCCAGGCCGGACAGTTTAGCGGCGCTGCCACAACGCCCACAGTCAGCCTCCCAGCGACCTTCAGCGGCTACAGGGCATGGTTCGAGGCGGAAGGTGACTCTCCGTATCCGGAGGTCTCAACGGTTCTGTTTACCGGACCCGCCGGCTCGGGCCTGTCGGCAACACCGGCTGCCGTGGACGATTCCAGCGCCGACGAGGGCTGGTACATGTCTCCAACGGTGTCCTCCACGTTCGGCGCCCCGACCGGGACTTGGACCGTCAACTATCGCGGCACCAACATGACGTTTACTTCAGACCTGGACATGCTCTCACAGTTGGTGCTGCCGGTTCCGACGGTTGTGGTGGCCAACGGCCTGGTGCAAAGCGTGAGTTGGGTTTACCGCGACCGCGTGAGCGGCGCTGCCTTGAGCGCTCCACCCTCATACATGCAACAGATTATGGTGCAGCTCGAAGGCTCCTCCGGCCGCCTGTATGATTCGCCGGATGGTGGCGCGCCCTCCGTCACAACTCACACACTGACCGAGCCGGTGACGTGGTCCGAAGTGACAGGTTTGAACATGGCCTACGACGGCCTTCAGGACAATCACTACGTCATCTTTTACCGAAGACAGTAGCGCACAGCCGGTCCCGTCCGGATGCCGGGTCTCTTGCTGCGAACGTCTTCACACGCCGTTCGCAGGCATTCGTCGCCAACATCCCGGACGCACCATCATCAGCACCCATTAGCACGCCTCTGCGACTGCCACCGGGCCGTCGAAATGAGCGCGCGCAATCTCAACAAAGGCTGCAACCGGTCCAGGTCCCGACGCGAGGTTATTAGAGATTTTTGTGGCGTTGAAGCGCGTTTTTTGTATCAATCTGTTTTGTTGCCATGAAATCTGTAAGCCAAACAGCAGCAAAGCCCTTCACCAAGGCCCGGGAGTTCCATCCAGTGAGCAGCCCGGATTTTCTCCCCGTGCGCCAGTTGCGCGCGCTCCAGCTCGAACGGCTTCGATATATTGTGCAGCGGGCCTACGACAACGTCTCGCTGTTCCAGGAGCGCATGAAGGAACGCAAGGCCACCCCGCGCGATATCCGCAAGCTGGATGACATCGCCAAACTGCCCTTTACCACAAAAGCGGACCTGCGGGACACCTACCCGTTCGGACTATTCGCCAGCCCGATGAACGAGATCGTGCGGTTGCACGCCTCGAGCGGCACAACCGGCAAGCCCATCGTGGTGGCCTACACCCAGGAGGATGTGAACGTGTGGACCAACGTCATGCACCGCAGTCTCGCTGCTGCCGGCTTGCACGAGGGCGACATCATCCAGAACGCCTACGGCTACGGCCTGTTCACAGGCGGGCTCGGCGCGCACTACGGCGCCGAGGCTCTCGGAGCCACCGTCATCCCGATTTCCGGCGGCAACACGCAGCGCCAGCTCATGATCATGAAGGATTTCGGCGCCACCGCCATCTGCTGCACCCCAAGCTACTTCCTCCACCTCATCGACCAGGCGCCCGAATACGGTGTGGATGTCCGCCAACTGCCGCTGCGCGTGGGCATTTTCGGGGCCGAGCCGTGGACCGAGTCCATGAGAAAGCGCATCGAAGCCGATAGCGGCATCAAGGCTTTCGATATCTACGGCCTCTCGGAAATCGTGGGGCCGGGTGTGGCTATGGAATGCGCCTGCCAGTGCGGACCGCACATCTTCGAGGACTATTTCTATCCGGAAATCGTGGACCCCAAAACCGGCAAGGTGCTCGAGGACGAGGAGGAAGGCGAGCTGGTGCTCACCACTCTCGGCAAGAAAGCCATGCCCATGATTCGCTACCGCACCCGCGATATCACATCGCTCACCTCGGAAAAATGCGAGTGCGGACGCACCCTTCGCCGCATCAAGCGAATCTCGCGCCGAAGCGACGACATGTTCATCATCCGCGGCGTCAACGTCTTTCCGTCCCAGGTCGAAACGGCCCTCCTGCGCGTCGAGGAAGCCCTCCCGCACTACCAGATCATCCTCACCCGCGAGCGCGACCTGGACGTCATGGAAGTGCAGGTCGAGGTCACACCTGAGGTGTTCGGCGACACGGTGGGCGCGCTCGAACAGTTGCAGGCAAAGATCAGCAAATCTATCGAGACGGTTGTAGGTGTTCGGGCCAATGTCCGGCTCGTCCAGCCACGCACCATTCAGCGCAGCGAAGGCAAAGCCAAGAGGGTGATTGATCAACGAAAACTCTAACCCATCTATGAAGATCAAACAGTTGTCTCTGTTCCTCCAAAACGAGCCCGGCGCTCTCAGCCGGCCCGTCAAAGCCCTCGCCAGGGCAAAACTGAACATCCTGACGCTGTCCCTGGCGGATACACAGCACTTCGGCATCCTCAGGCTCATTCTTCGCGAGTGGGAAAAGGCCAAGAAGGTCCTCGAAAGGGAGGGTTTCGTGGTCAAGGTCACCGACATGCTCGCCCTGGAAGTGCCGGACAAGCCCGGCGGACTCGCCTCCATTCTCGCCACAGCCGAAAAGGCCGGCTTGAATGTCGAATACATGTACGGCTTCACCATGCGCAAGGAAAACAAAGCTGTGCTCGCCCTGCGTTTCGATGACCCGGATCGCGCCGTTCAAGCGCTGCAAAAGAAGGGCATGACTCCGCTGATGAGCACCGAGGTATTCGGGCGGTTGGAAAAGTAAGTCGCCACCCGGCTCCGTTCGAAGGCAAATGCCGGCGCCCCGCCCCCCGGCTTACGCGGGAACGATCAGTTCTTTCTTCCGATACACCATGCCGTGGAAAAGGGCCACAGTTTCACCGGCATCGTCCCTGACTTCCACCGCGTAGGTGGCCAGCTTGGGATTCCTCGATATCTCCCGGGCGTCGGCGGTCAGTCTTCCCGTGCGCCCGGCTTTCACAAAGGAAATGTTCGCATTGATCCCCACGGCCACGTTTCCGTGGGAATTCGAGGCGGCCGCAAAAGCAAAATCCGCCAGGGTAAAAATCGCCCCGCCCTGCACCATCGCGGCCGCATTCATGTGGTGGGGCTTGATGGTCATGATCGCGCGCGCCCGGCCCGGCTCCACCCACTCCAGCTCGATGTCGCTCATCTTCGCGAACTGGTCCTTCTTGAAATACTCTTTCACTTTTTCCATAGGTGGTCCTCAAAAACATGGCGGCCCCGCCCGGCACGGCCTCCCCACGCCTCTCTATTGACCTGCCGCCGCCGTTTTGGTCGCCCTGCCCGCCAGAAACGCGGCTTTGTTATGCTCGAAAAACTTCTCGTCAAAGCCTTCCCGCAGGGCCTCCAGCCATTCGGACTCAGGCATCGGCAGGTGCGCGCTCAGCGCCCCGAGCAACGCCACGTTCAGCGCTTTCTTGTTCGGCAGCGCGTCGGCGTCAATCATCTCAGGCGTGATGAGCACGCCGCCCGGCCGCAGCATGTGGCGCGTCGGCTCCACCTGCGTGGACTCCAGAACCACAAGGTAATCCGCCTCTCCGGGCGGAACCATCGGGCTGAACACTTCCTCGCCAAATCGCACATCGCCCGTCACCGAGCCGCCCCGCTGGCTCATCCCCTTGATCTCGCTCTTCTTGACGTCATACCCCGCGCTCACAGCCACGTGCGCCAGGATGTCCGTGCCTTTCAGAACTCCCTGGCCGCCCAGGCCCGCTACAATTACATTAGTTGCTTTCGACGACATTCGTATCCTTGCATTCGCAACGTTGTTGTTCGTATTTCTGGAGTTGTTTGATGATCAAAATGCACGGCCGGCGCGCGATGATCACCGACAATTCATTGCTCTCCAGGCACTCGGTCAGAAGCCGCTCAAACTCATCCGACCCAAACCGCGGTTCGACCACAAACACCCTCTTGACCCCCATGGATTTCGCGAGATCCTCGAGCACCACTTTGTTCGAGGGCTCGTGATTCAGCGACCGGCCCGTGCCCGGATGCTCCTGGTGCCCTGTCATCGCGGTGGTCGCGTTATCCAGAATGATCAGTACATGACCGGTCGGCGGCGGGTTGTAAACCATCTCAACCAGCCCGGTAATGCCGCTGTGCATGAAGGTACTGTCGCCAATAATGCTGACCACGCGCCGCGCCTGTTCTTCCGGCAGCACATGCCGCATGCCAAGCCCGACACCCAGGCTCGCGCCCATGCACACGCACGTGTCTATCGCCTCAAACGGCTGCAAAACGCCAAGGGTGTAACAACCAATATCCCCCGCAACGATGCAGTTCTTTTTCCGCAGCGCCTCAAACACCACCCGATACTGGCACGCGTCGCACAGTTGCGGCGGTTTCCCCGGCGGCTTGGGAGCCTCGGGACTTACATCGTGATTCAGAATCCGCTTCACCCGGTGCACGTCCAACTCGCCAAAGCGATACATCTCCTCCTTGCCCTCGACTTTGATGCCCGCGGCGCGAATGGCTTCCACAAGGTAGGGATCCCCCTCCTCGATCACCACGCAACGATCCACCGTCTGGACAAACGCCTCGATCTTCTTCATCGGCAGCGGATACGTGAAGCCCAGTTTCAATACCGTTGCGTCCCCCACCGCTTCCCGGGTGTGCATGAACGATATGCCGGACGTAATAATCCCCAGCGCTTTGTTCCCGGGAATGACTGTGTTCAGAGGCGAAGTCTCGTTCCATGCCGCCATTTCCGACAACTTCTGCCGCAGCCTGCGGTGCGCCGGGCGCGCATACGCCGGAATCATCACCCGCATCTTGATGTCTCTCTCAAATGCGGGCGTGGCCGGCGCGGAGTGGCCGGGCCGCGGCTTCACAATGGTGTAGCTGTGACACACCCGCGTGGTCACCCGCAACAGCACCGGCGTCTTCCAACGCTCCGATATCTCAACCGCGGCAAAAACATAATCGTAGGCCTCCTGTGAACTGGCCGGTTCCAGCATCGGAATGCCCGCCGCCACCGCGTAATGCCGGTTGTCCTGCTCGTTTTGACTCGATGCCATGCCAGGGTCATCCGCCGAAACAATCACCAGCGCGCCCGACACTCCCGTGTAAGCCGCGGTGAAAAGCGGGTCTGATGCCACATTCAGCCCCACATGCTTCATTGTGGCCATGGCTCGAGCGCCGCTGAAGGCCGCCCCGATGGCCACTTCCAACGCCACCTTCTCGTTCGGTGACCACTGCGCCTTCCCGCCATACTTCGAAAAACTCTCCAGGATCTCTGTGGATGGCGTGCCCGGATATCCCGATCCAAGCGCCACGCCCGCATGCAGCGCCGCAAGGGCAATCGCCTCATCGCCGCTCAGTAACTGTCGTGATTCGTTCATGTAAAACACTTATTTTAATACATGCTAAAAGCGAAAATTGAAACAAAAATCATTGCGTTGTCTCAACGCAACAGTCATGCGTAACCCTTTGGAGGAATCAGTCCCGACGGTGCGGCGAGGAAGCCTTCGCCCTGCTGCCCCGCGGGTCCAATCTCGACTTTACGGAGGATCCGCTCAGGCCTTGGCCAGCTTGAGCCACTTCACGGATACATACCTGTAGTTTACCCATCCCAGCGCGGCCCCGATCAAACCGCCGACCAGCGCATGTCCGCAGGCATACCCCGCCAGGGCGCCCATCAGGGAGTCCGTCAGGCACAGCAACCGAACTTCCGAATGGATCAGGATAAAGGCGTGGCGGGCCACGTTATACAGCAATCGCCCGGCACGGGGAATCACCGCCCAGGAAAACGTGACCACAAGGGTGATCGGCAGCAGCAACGGAGTAGCCAGGAGACAGGCGAGAGCGTTCTTGCAGGCGGTTGCTTTGTTCTCCGACCGCAGGATGAATACAGATAGCGCGATAAGCGGCAGCAACACACCGCCTGTGGCCAGCAACCAGAACAACGCAGGAATCGCCGCCGGCGCCGCGCTCTCGGCTGGAGCCTGCCACGTTGCAGGCGCTTCGGCTGGCACGACAAGCGACATGAGCGCCCCAATGGACAGGGCAAGCACAGACGCCGCACAGCACACAATGCAGGCAAACACACCCAGAAAACGCAGCGCACCCCGCAAACCGGCCTTGAATCCCTCCCCGGCGTTGTCCCGCGACGCCCAGGCAATCCGGATGGCGGGAATCACATCCCTGAAACCATACGCCAGGTAACCGGTGACGCCGCCAACAATGATTCCCACCCACCAAAAATAATGGAGCTGCAGGGCGGTCACGGCCCCCAGAGCTGCCCCGATAAAGCAGGCGATAACGATTCGTTTTTCTGTATTCATAGGTAAGTCCCCGGGCATTGTTCACTGCGCAGAATAAGATCTATGTACTTATATCGCCCTTAACATAAGTATTGCAAGCGCTTTCCCGGCTTTTTCGCCTCCAAATTGGATCTTGCCGGCTTTGGACGTTGCAGTGGTGCAAGCCGGCAAACTGTCGCCACTCAGGTTTTTCGGCTTCCGGAAACGAGCATAAAATGGGCGGTCTATGTCACAAATCGCGGCTCGAAAACCTCCCTGCCCGAGTGCTTTCTGAGCAGTTCAATGAACCTGGCTATCCCCCGCTTTTCGTCCGAACCAAGATGATAATGAATGTGCCACCCGAAGTAATCCCGCCGGAATTCCAACGTGTACTCCGTCCGGTTTTGAATGATGCTCTCCAAAGTGTCCATCCCGAATTCCTTTGCCTCGCGCAGCTTGCGTCTGAGCGGGGCATTGTCCAGGCCACGCCGCAATGCCCAACCGGCAAAAACAAACGGCAGGCCCGTCAGTTCGTGCCAGGCAGCCCCCAGGTCCCATATCTGGTGCTCGCGCGGCCCCTGCAGCGCAAGATCCAGCGCAGTGTCTCCAATCAGCATCGCGTAATCCGGCAGTCGCGCAAAATCGTAGCTCGAAAGTTTCTCGAAACGGGGGCGAATTCCCCTCTCCGCAAGCAGAACACGCACGAGTTCCGCGCTGGTGAGCGATGCCGGATCGCAATAAACCACCTGCGCCTCTTCCAGCGGCTTGCGATGCGCCAGCAGCACGCTCCGAACCTCGCCGAGACAGGCCACGGCAATGCCATCCAGCAAATCGTATCGTCCCGTGAACAACACCTCCACAATGCTGACCAGCGCCGCATCCAGCGCATCCACCCGCAGCATCTCAGCCAATTTCGATGGCGTCGCGAAAATAACCTGGTCTTCCAGCCCGCGCGTAAGCGGCACGGCGTTGAGCGCCCCGACCGATCCGACCCTGAACGGAGCCAGGGATTCCTCCAGATCGCTCTCCTGCTGTCTCGCCTGGGCTCTTTGTTCCTTTTCCATCCGCCGCGCCAGGTCTGAAGCAGCCTCAGGCTCAAGCATCCGAAGCTTAGGTGCCTCTTCCTTCATCCGGCCAGCTTACGCCCGCCCGCCAATCGTTTCGAGTATTTTCAAGCGCCGTTTCTCGACATTCGTCCCGCCTTTGTTACTATTCTGAACTTTATGGCTGAGGACAAAAATCAAACTCCGGCACAACTCGGTTTCTCCATGCCCGCCGAATGGGAAAAGCACGAAGCCACCTGGCTCGGGTGGCCTCACAACGTCACGGATTGGCCGGGCAAGCTCGATACGATCCGGTGGGTCTATGGCGAAATGGTGCGCAAAATTTCCCCGGGCGAGAAGGTGCGAATGCTGGTGGACGCCAAAACCGACCAGAGGATCGCCACTGCTTACCTGAAACGCGCCGGCTGCGACCTTGGGCGCGTTGAATTCGTCATCCATCCGACCAACCGCGGCTGGACTCGCGACAGCGGACCCATCTTCGTGCGGCGCGGACGCGGGAGCCGCCAGGAAACCGCTATCGTTCACTTCCATTTCAACGCATGGGCGAAATACGACGATTGGAACAAGGACCGTCGCGTGCCAAACACAGCCGCAACGCTCCTCAAGAAGAGATTGTTCAACGCGCAATACGCAGGCCGGAATTTCGTGATCGAAGGCGGCGGCGTCGAGGTTAACGGCCGCGGCACTCTCCTCACCACCGAGGAATGCTACCTGCACCCCACCGTCCAGGTGCGCAACCCGGGCCTCGGACGCAAGGAAATTGATGAAACGCTCAAGACATACCTGGGCGTGACCAATGTCCAATGGCTGGCCGCCGGGCCGGTCGGCGACGATACCCACGGGCACATTGATGACATCTGCAGATTCGTCGATGCGAAAACCCTGGTACTCATCAGGGAAACCAACCGGAAAGACCCGAATTACAAGCCGTTAAGCGAAAACTGGGAGCGCATCGGGGATTTGAGGCTCGAAAACGGCTCGAAACCCGAAGTCATTCCCCTGCCGATGCCCGCCCCGCTCTACTTCGAGGGATATCGGCTCCCGGCCAGCTACGCGAATTTCTACATCAGCAACGCCGCTGTGCTAGTGCCCACCTTTAACGATCCCCAGGATCGGGTCGCCCTCGGCATCCTCGGCGAGTTGTTCAAGGACAGGCCCGTGGTCGGCATCCATGCCGTCGATCTGGTTCTCGGATTCGGCACGCTCCACTGCCTGACGCAGCAACAGCCGGCATAGGGGCGCGCCCGGGTCGTTTTCTTCGTTTGCGTCCCATGAGCGTGTCGTGATTAAATGCCGCTGTGCTACAGCAGCAAACCTTAAATCGAGCGGCAACGTTTTCAGGAGTCGGGTTGCACAGCGGCAATAAAGTGACCATGACTTTCCTGCCTGCGCCCCCGAACTCGGGCATTCGGTTCCGAAGGGTGGACCTCGAGGGCCGGCCCGAAATCGAAGCGCGCATCGAAAACGTCGCCGAAACCAATCGCTCGACAACCCTCGCCAAGGGCAATACCCGCATTCACACGGTCGAGCACGTGCTCGCCACGTTCGCCGGGTTCGGCGTGGATAACGCCATCGTGGAGCTGGACGCCAACGAGCCGCCCATCGGCGACGGCAGCGCCAGGGAATACTGCAAAATGATCGAGGCAGCCGGCATGGCGCCGCAGGAGGAACGCAAGGACCCGCTCAAAATCACCGCTCCCATCCAGCTCGAAATGGGCGAGACGCTGATGATGCTCTTCCCGGATGAGGGATTCAAAATCAGTTGCACAAGCTCGGACAAACAAAACCGCTTCACGCAATTTTACAGCGTCGAACTTTCACCCAAAACCTGGGAACGCGAGCTGGCGCCGGCGCGCACGTTCTGTTTCTTCGAGGAAATTGATTACCTCATACGCAACGGCCTCATCCGCGGCGGCACGCTGGAAAATGCCGTGGTCATCCGTGACGATGTCGTTCTCACCACGGAGCCGCTGCGTTACCCGGAGGAATTCGTGCGCCACAAAATCCTCGATATTGTGGGCGACCTGTCCCTGCTGGGCCGCCCATTGCAGGGCCGCCTGGTCGCCGTGAAACCCAGCCACAGCGCCAACTGCGAACTCGCACGCCGCATCGCCGCCCAGGCCCGGCGCCCCATGAGCTTCGCCCCCCCGCCGCCGCCCGCCCGCCCGCCTCAGGACCCGCCAAACGCAGACGGATCCATCGGTGTACAGGAACTGCTGAACCTCCTGCCGCACCGGTATCCATTCCTTATGGTGGACAGGATCGTAAAGGTCGAAGGTTCAAAGATCATCGGGGTGAAAAACGTAACGATCAACGAGCCTTACTTCCAGGGACACTTTCCCGGCCATCCCATCATGCCCGGCGTGCTGCAGCTCGAAGCCATGGCCCAGGTCGCCGGCGTGCTCATGCTGCGCAGGGCCGAAGCCGAACGCCAAATCGCCTACTTCATGTCCGCCGAGCAGGTCAAGTGGCGCAAACCCGTGCTTCCCGGCGATGTGCTCGTCATCGAAATCGAAATCACCAAGATGCGCGGTAAAATCGGCAAGGCTCGCGGCGAGTGCAAAGTCCGCGACGAGATTGTCAGCGAGGCTGAAATCACATTCATGCTGCGGGATCAGCCCTGAACCGCCCATGAGCATTCATTCAACAGCCATCATCCACGCCGGGGCGCAAATCGGACCGGATTGCGAGATCGGGCCCTATTGCACCATCGGGGAGCACGTCGTCCTGGGCGCGGGCTGCCGCCTCATTTCTCACGTGGTCATTGACGGCCACACCACCCTCGGCGAGCGCAACCTGGTTTTTCCTTTTGTCAGCATCGGCCTTCGTACCCAGGATCTCAAATGGAAGGGTGGCATCACCCGCACCCGCATCGGCAGTGACAACACCATCCGCGAATGCGTGACTATCCACAGCTCAACCAGCGAGGGCGACGCCACGGTCATCGGCTCTCATAACAACATCCTCGCCAGCAGCCACGTCGCCCACGATGTGCAAATGGGGGATCACGTGATCGTCTCCATGGCGGCCATCGCCGGCCACGTCATCGTCGAGGATTACGCCCTCCTGGGGGGCCTGTCCGGTGTTCACCAGTTCTGCCGGGTCGGCAAAATGGCCATCGTGGGCGGCTGCTCCCGCATCACACAGGACGTCGCGCCCTTCATGCTTGTCGAAGGCAACCCGGCCGTCACGAGAGCGGTCAACAGGATCGGCCTCGAACGCAACGGTGTCCCCGAAACCACCCTGGCGGCCCTGCGGCAGGCACACCGCATTCTGTTCCGCGACGGTCTCACCGTCCCCAATGCCCTCGCGCGCATCGAGCAGGAGCTGCCGGACTCGCCGGAACTCAGGCACCTCGTCGCTTTCACCCGCGCAAGCCAGCGCGGGATCGTCCGCTAACCATGCCCGGCCCCGGCGACATCACCTTCGAGTCCCCTCCCCCGCTCCAGCCGGGCACGCTCTATCTGGTGGCCACGCCCATCGGCAATCTCGAAGACATCTCCTTCCGCGCCCTGCGCACGCTCCGCGAATGCGACCTGATCGCCGCCGAGGACACGCGCCACACCGGCCAGTTGCTCAAGCGGTTCGGGATCGAGAAGCAAATGGTCAGCTACTTCCAGTTCAACGAGGCGCGCCGCTCGGAGGAATTGATCGCCCGCCTGCTGCGCGGCGAAAAAATCGCGCTCGTCACAGACGCCGGCAGCCCGGGCATCAGCGATCCCGGCCATCGCGTGGTCCGCGCGGCAATCAAGGCCGGCGCCAGGGTCGAAGCAGTCCCGGGCGCCTGCGCCCTGATCGCCGCCCTTACCACCAGCGGCCTGGACACCGGCGAGTTCCACTTCATCGGCTTCCTCCCGCACAAGAGCGGCCAGCGCCGCACCACGCTCGAAAGGCTTTCCTCATACGAGGGAACACTCGTTTTCTACGAAGCGCCCTACCGCATTCAAAAGCTCCTCGAGGAATTAGCCGCTGTGTTCCCGGACTCGAATGTGGTCCTGGCGCGGGAGTTGACCAAAAAGTTCGAGGAACATCTCAGGGGCACGCCCGCCGCGCTCATGGATCGCCTCAAGGACCGCACTCTCAAAGGCGAGTTTGTGGTGGTGGTGGAACGGCCCTAACCAATCTCCAGAAGATCGCGGAGTTCATCCCAGGACAGCCCCGAGGCAAACTGCTCCTCGCCCGTGATGGTGGCCTGGATGATCTCGCGCTTCCGGTGCTGCAATGACAGGATCTTCTCCTCCACGGTGTCGCGGCTGATGAGTTTGTAGCTGGTCACCACGCGCTCCTGCCCGATCCGGTGCGCGCGATCGGTCGCCTGGTCTTCCACCGCGGGATTCCACCACGGATCAAAATGAATCACGGTGTCCGCGCCGGTCAGGTTCAATCCCACACCCCCGGCTTTCAGGCTGATGAGAAATACCGGGATCGAAGCGTCCCGTTGAAATCTCTCGACGACTTCCAGCCGGTTGGTGGTGGAGCCGTCCAGGTAGCAGTATTCAACGCCGGTTTCTTCCAACTGCTCCTTGATGATGGACAGCATGCTCGTGAACTGACTGAAGACAAGCGAGCGATGCCCGCCGTCAATCGCCTCCTCGAGCAATTCCGAAAACAAATCCAGTTTCCCCGACGCCCGCGATGGGTCCACACCGTCGAGCCTGAGCAAACGCAGGTCGCAGCACACCTGCCGCAGGCGCAGCAACGCTGTGAGCGCAACCATCCGGCCACGCGCCTCCCCTTCAGCCCCCGCCGCATCCAGCACCTCCCTGCGCGCCGCTTCAATGACCTGTTGATACACTGCGCGCTGGTCCTCCGTAAGCTCGCAATAGGCCACCTGCTGAATTTTCTCCGGCAGCTCGGGAGCCACCTCGCGCTTGGTCCGGCGCAATAAAAACGGACGCAACCGGCGCGCCAGCCGCGCCTGGACGCGCGGGTCTTTCTCCCTGGCAATCGGCCCCTCGTAACGCTCGCGAAAATCCGCAGCCGTCCCGAGATATCCCGGCATCAGAAAGTCAAAGATGGACCACAGATCCAGCACGGAATTCTCCAACGGCGTGCCCGTCAGCACAAGCCTCTGGCGCGCACGCACGGATTTGACCGCCTGTGCGTTTTGAGTCTGCCGGTTTTTGATGTGCTGGGCCTCGTCCAGGGCAATGGTGTCAAACTCAAACCGCCGGTACTCCGCGGCATCTCTCCGCATCAGCGCATAGCTGGTGACAACGACATCCTGGGCCGGAATCCGGTCAAAAAGCGCCCCCCGATCCGGTCCGTGAATGGCAAGCGCTTTCAAGCGGGGAGTGAATTTGCGGGCCTCGGCAATCCAGTTAAAAACAAGGCTCGTGGGGCACACGACCAGCATCGGCCCCGGCCCACGCGATTGCTCGCGCACGACGCTGAACAACGCAAGAGCCTGCAGGGTCTTCCCAAGCCCCATCTCATCCGCCAGCACGCCGCCAAATCCGTTCGCGCGCAGAAAATGCAGCCACGCCACGCCTTTCTTCTGGTATGGCCGCAGCACGGCATCAAGATCCCCCAGCGGCGGACAATCCGCTGCAATGCTGCCCGACTGTGTCGAAACCCGCCGCCGCCAGGGCTCGGGAGCCTGCACCTGCCAGTTCCCGCGCTCGCGCAGCGCCGAGTCCACAAACGCCGCTTGCGCATTGTCTATCCGGTACCCACCCTCATGCTGACGCGGCGCGCAGTCGCGTAATACTTCCTGCAACTCCTCCAATCCCTCGGTGTCAAATACCGCCGCTTTCCCGTTCGGCAACCGAACATGGCTCTGGCCCGATAGCAGCAACCGCTGGATTTCCGCCGCCGGAAACTGCTCCCCGCCCGGGGAGGCAAACACCACACCCAGGTCGAACCATTGCACCCCCGATGGCGTAATCGTAAATCGCGGCTCGATCCGCTCGATGTTCTGCTTCGCGCTCCGGTCCAGCCGATCATCCAGGCTCACCGCCCACTCCCTCTCGAGACGCGGAAACTCGCGTGCAAAAAAATTCAGAACCGCGTTCTGACCGCTCATCTGCAAGCCGCCCCGATCATCCGGCCCGATAAAACCGCACCGCTGTAGCCGCGCCACCGCCGCCTGCTCCGCCCCAAAATCGCGCGTCGAATAGCGCCTCGGGTCCGAAGGGTCGGGCAGCCACACATCTTCCCCCATCGCTGTGACTTTCGGTGTCATGATGCGCGAGCCATACGCGCATTGCAGCAGGCCGGTCAGCCGGGCCATGCCGCCGCTCAAGGAAAGAATGAACTTCGGCGCCCGGGGTTCAAAGCTGAAGTCTTCCAATCGAAAGTTCGCTTCGGACGTCGCCGCCAGCCGCGGCCATTGCGCACCAAGGAACCCCGGCACCTGGCTTCGGGACAGCCGCACCGGGCCGCTGGACAAATCCCCAAGGCCCAAGAGCGGCCCTGCACGGTGAAATGTTCCATTCACAAACACCCAGTCCCCAATACGGATTGGGAAGACAGCGCCCTCTTTCAACTCCAGCAGGATTTCTCCGTTCGCCTGGAGGGTCGCGCACAACGGCAGCTCAAATAGTTCACCCGAGATCGCCGCGGGCTCCGAACGCCCAAGTGTAACCGCCGGGTGCCCCTCAAGCAGCGGCAGCATCTTGGCAAACTGCTCCGCGGACAACTGCAACATCCCTGGCGTCTGGCCGCCCGCCAGTCCCTCAACAGCCTCGATCACTTTCCGGTCCTGCTCGGAAAACGCATACGCCCTCTCACGGGACAGGGCGTTCAGGGGACAGGTCCGGCCCGGCACACGCGCTTCCAGCACAAGCATGATCCGGCCGGCCTGGGCCGGCCGCGCCATGGACGGCGGAAGAATAATCGCAAGCTCACACGGGAGCCCCTGGGGATCATGCCTCAACCCCGATGATCTGACCGGGTCCGGCCCGGCAGACCTCCCCGGCGCCGGCTTCGTATCGCCGCCGCTCGATGCCCCCTTCTGTGCTGCAATCCAGTGCAGCCCCACAGCCACCGAGTGCGCGCATATCTGGCCGGTCTCGCGCGCGTCCCGGCAGTTGCACAGGTTTTCTATGTCTATGCCGTTGTGGATCACCATGGACGCCCGGAAGGACATTCCGTTGACCTGCACAACTCCCCGCAGCAACGGCGCCGCCCAATACGAACTGAGCACCTGGTCCATGGCCAGGTAGGCGCGCGCGCGCTTCATAGCCTCCCATCCGGCAGCGTTACTCAGCAGCGATTCTGTCAGTTCAACCGGCATCTCAAGCCTCACCGGCGGGCGCCATTCAACCTATAGCGCGCATGGAACCTCCGCACGCCCGTCTTCTTTGTAAGGCTCAGACCTGGTCAATGGGCCAGCCTTCGCGATATTCTCGTGTGAGGAATTGATTCGCCGCTTCGTCATTGGTGATCCGGCCGGATGCCGCGTCAAACTCGACCTTCTTCCCGGCCCGATAAGCCGCGAGTCCCAGATACATCATTTCCATCATGCGCCCGTTGTAATCAAAGTCGCAGGACGTTTTGAGGCTTCCCTTGCAGGCGTTGATCCACTCGCCCTGGAAGTCTTTGATGGGCGGCAGCAGCTTGTCCTTGCCCCGGGGTTTGTAATACGTCATGTCCGCATTGTTGCCGCGCGGATAGACCATTCTGTTCTGGAAATCCGCGATGAGCACACCCTTGCTTCCCTCGAACATCGCGCCATGACCGATCCCACTGAGATTTATGAATTTCGTCGGCGATTCAGGCATCGCGCCGCCCTGGTACCACGCGCAGGTGATCGCCTGCCGCCAATCATTGGCCGGTATCTCAAAGTGCGTCTCCAGCGTCACGGGCGTTACCTCGGGATGGAACGCTTCGCCCTTGGCGGTGGCGCTCGTGGCGAAGGTCGCGTCAATCGCGTTCCACACCAGGTCCATGGTATGGCTGCCCATGTCGCCCACCTGTCCGGTGCCGAAGTCCCAATACATGTTCCACTGCAGGCAGTTCATCCCCGATTTGCCCGAAATGTAGTCCGGATTGAATGGATGAAACTTCGACGGGCCGATCCAAAGATCCCAGTGCAGATGCCCGGGCGGTTCGCCCGCAGCCGGCAGGTAACCCGGCTTGCGGAGCTGCCGATCGCCCCAGGCACAGGCTTCCTGCAGTTCCCCGATCACGCCATCGCGAATCATCTCCCGTATCCTGTTGAAGTTTTCATAGGCGTGCCGTTGCGTTCCCACCTGCGTTGCGAGCTTGTTCTTCTTCTTCAGGTACGCCGCGCGGAGCAGGCGCGCTTCATGCACCGTGATGCCCAGCGGCTTCTCCATGAACAGGTGCTGATCCCGCTTCAAAGCGGCCATCCCAATGTGCGCATGCGTGTGGTCCGGCGTGCAACAAACCACCGCCTCAATCCCGGGCTCATCCAGGCATTTGCGCCAGTCAATGTGCCTGGCCGCTTTCGGAAATCGCTTGGCCCCAAAATCCAGGTGCTCCTCGTTCACGTCGCAGATCGCAACAACATTCTCCTTCTGGAGACCAGCGAAATGCGCCTCGGCTCTGCCCCAGGCCCCAATCAGGGCAATGTTCAGTTTGTTCGATGGCGCCTCCGCTCCGAAGAGTTTGGTGTGGGGAAGGATCACTGTTGCAGCTCCCGCAAAAGCGGCGTTCCGGAGAAACTCTCGACGTTTCATGCTCCCGATTGTGCGCACGCCGCTCCCCGATGAAAAGCGTAAAGAAATCCAATGCAATCAGCCCCGCACAGGCGCAGCAGCGGCCCCGCCTCCTGGCAGGGACGATTCTCACATCCCCGGTTCACCCCGTGGGATGGAGCAGCCTATCCCACCGGGGTCACCATTATTTCCAATACCATCCGTGACACATGGCTGTTTGCCCGGTCTAAAATACTCGCGGCCAATTAGCATGACCTGGGAAGAATTGATTGCCAAAGCCGAGGAGCTCGCGCGGGCAGCGGGAGTGTCCCCGGAAAGGTTGCAGACACCGAAAGTGCGCGAGACCGCAGTCGTGACTTTTTTCGGTGCGGGTTCCAAGCCGACGTGCACATTCCACCTGGATGCCTCCACAGGGGAAATGATCAGCGCAGATCTTTGTCTTGCCCGGACGAAGGACTTGACCCGCGGCAAACAATTCTCAAACAAGGCACAGGCAGTGCTGGCGCTGGCAAACAGGGAATCGAAACGGGTTGGCAGCGATCACGTCAGCAGCGAACACCTGCTCACGGCCCTGCTGGCTTATGGACAGGGCCCGGGGCCAAGAAGCCTGCTCGCAGCCGGCTTGAGCGCCGACGCAGTGCGGGAGCGGGTCCGAACCGTCGGCTCAGCCGCAGAAGTGGCTTCGGACGGCTACGGCCCCGCAATGCGAAACATCCTCGGGGTCGCTTCCGTGTATTCAAACATATTGCGGGCAGCGGAGATCGAGCCGGAACACTTTGTCCTCGCCCTGCTGGACGTCACGGATGGTCCGGCAATGAGCCTGCTACGCCATTTCAAGGTGGACGCCGGGAAGGTGAAGGTTTGGGTGGTCCAAGCGATGCAGCACGGAGTAACGGAGTAGGTTGAGCGTGCCGCAGGATCGCCTACAGCCCGCATATTAGCCTTCTTGACATGTTTCTTAACCTAAACTATTATTTCTGACATAACTATCATTAGTTAGTTACTTATGTTACCGCAGGAACTATTGAAATTAACAAAAAACGAGGCGCTCAAAACCGCTTCACCCCGCCTCGCGGGCTCCATCGCCGCCGCTCTCGTGGACGGCACGGACCGCTTCAGCGATGAGGACTATGAGTTTCTGAAATTTCACGGCGTTTATCAGCAGGACGATCGGGACAAACGCAAGACCGGCAAGCAATACATTATGATGGTGCGCACGCGCTTTCCCGGTGGTGTCCTCACCGGCAGGCAATACGCCGCTTGCGACGATCTTGCCGACAGGTACGGGAACGGCACACTCCGGATCACCACCCGCCAGGATTTTCAGTTCCATGGCGTCCTCAAATCAAACCTGCGAAACACCATCCACGCGCTCAACGAGGAATTGATGACCACCATTGCCGCCTGCGGCGATGTCGCGCGAAACGTGATGGCTCCGCCCACCCCGGCGGCAAGCCCGTTCGTCGAGCTCATCCTCGAACAGGCGCGAAGACTTTCCGATGCGCTGGCGCCGCGCAGTTCCGCCTACCACAGCATCTGGATTGATGGAACCGAGCTGGACCTCAAGGAGCCGCAGCCGACGCCCGAGCCGGACCCGCTTTACGGGCGTGCCTACCTGCCCCGCAAGTTCAAGGTGGCCTTCGCAGTGCCGCCGGTCAACGAGGTGGACATCTACGCCAACGACCTCGGTTTCGTGGCCATCGTCGAGAATGGCAGCCTCACCGGCTACAACGTCCTGGCCGGTGGCGGCCTGGGAATGTCCCACGGCAACGCAAACACGTTTCCGCGCCTGGCGGATGTCATCGGCTTCATCACTCCGGACCACCTCGAAGCCGCCGCAAAGGTTGTCCTGACCATCCATCGCGACTTCGGCGACCGCACCAACCGCAAACACGCACGGCTCAAATATGTGATTCACGAGCGGGGTGTGGATTGGTTCCGCGCCGAATTCGAGCGCCGCCTCGGCGCAGGCCTCGAGCCCGCCAGGCCGTTTACCTTCACCCGGCATGGCGACCAGTTCGGGTGGCATCCCCAGGCAGACGGCAACTGGTTCCTGGGCATCTTTGTCGAAAACGGCAGAATCGCCAACCGGGACGGCTACCAGCTCAAGACGGCTCTCCGCCGCGCAATCGAAGCGTTCGTGCCCGAGGTGCGGCTCACCGCATGGCAAAACCTGCTACTGGTGGGAGTGAAACCCGAGGATCGTGCTTCCATCGATGCCATCCTCGCCGAGCATGGAGTCTCCAGCAAAAATCCGTTCAGCAGGACACGCCTGGCATCCATGGCCTGCCCGTCAATGCCCACCTGCGGCCTCGGCCTGGCGGAATCGGAGCGCGCGCTCCCATCCATCCTCACCGACCTCGAGTCCCTGCTCGCGGAGCTTGGGCTGGACAACGAGGAAATTGCCGTGCGCATGACCGGCTGCCCGAACGGATGCTCGAGGCCGTACCTGGCTGAAATCGGGCTCGTGGGCAAAGCCCCCGGCAAATACCAGGTTTACCTCGGCGGAAACTTTGCCGGCACCCGCCTGAATCGCGTGTACAAAGACAGCGTGAAAACCGAGGAAATCATTCCGGAGCTGCGCGTTGTGCTGGCCCGCTTCCTCAACGAGCGCCTGCCCGGCGAGCGATTCGGAGATTTCTGCGAACGCGTCGTTCTGGACTCCAGCTCTTCCGGATCTACCCATTCCAAAACATGAAAACCGCCCTTCCGGAGATCGCGCCCTGGGCGGATGGTTCCCGCACATCAACCCCTGCGGAGAGACGACCGCTTCCTTTCTTGAATAACGAGCCGCTTTCGCCCGCGGCGGTCCGCGCGTTGGATGAGCGGTTTGCGGAGTGCTCGACCCTCGAGGTCCTGCAATGGGCGTGGGAACGGTTCGGCCGCCGCGGCGCCATCGGAACGAGCTTCCAGGGAGCGGGGCTGGTGATGATTGACATCGCGCGAAGACACAAGATCGAGTTTCCGGTGTTCACGCTGGATACGGGCCTGCTGTTTGCAGAAACGCTCGCTCTCAAAACGCGGCTCGAGGATTTCTTCGGGTTGCAGATCGAATCCCTGACGCCGGATCTGACCGTCGAGCAACAGGCGCGCATTCATGGACCCGAGCTGTGGCAGCGCAACCCGGACCTATGCTGCACGGTGCGAAAGGTGATGCCCCTGCGCGACAAGCTCTGCGGCCTGGACTGCTGGATCACAGGGTTGCGCCGCCAGCAATCCGCCTCGCGCTCCGGCATAGGCGTCATCGAGCTGTATGTTTTCGATGAGGCTTCCGGGAAGGACATCGTCAAGCTCAACCCGATGGCGCGCTGGTCGAGGGAACAGGTCTGGAACTACATCCGCGAAAAGGGCATCCCTTACAACCCGCTGCACGACCGCGGTTACAAATCCATCGGCTGCGAGGTCTGCACGCAAAAGGCCTTGTCCGGCAAGGATGAGCGCGCAGGACGCTGGACCGGCTTCAACAAAGTCGAGTGCGGGATTCACACGTTCCTGCCCAAAAAAGTGGATTTCGAGATTTAGCCCGCGTGCGAAAAAAACCGCGATCCTGAAAAAACACGGGGAAAGCGAACAAAGACACTGACAAATGGATCATTTATCGAAACTGGAAAATCAGAGCATTTACATCATGCGCGAAGCGTTCAACAAGTTTGAACAGCTCGCCATGCTCTGGAGCATTGGCAAGGACTCCACCGTGCTGCTCTGGCTCGCGCGCAAGGCCTTCTTTGGCCATGTGCCCTTCCCGCTCGTTCACGTGGACACCACCTACAAGATCGCTTCCATGATCGAGTACAGGGACCGGCTGGTCAAAGACTGGAACCTCCGCCTCATCGTCGGCAAAAACGAGCGGGTCCTGGCCTCGGGTGAAACCTACCCGAACGGCCGCGCCACACGGGTGGCATGCTGCGGCACGCTCAAGAAAGACGCGCTGAAAGCCGTGCTCGAGGAGCACCAGTTTACCGGGGTGATCGTCGGCGTACGCCGGGACGAAGAACCCACCCGGGCCAAGGAGCGCTACTTCAGCCCGCGCGACAAGAACATGGAGTGGAACGTCGAGGACCAGCCTCCCGAACTCTGGGACCAGTTCAAAACGGACTTCGAAAAAGGAACTCACATCCGCATTCACCCGCTTCTGCACTGGACCGAATTGAACGTGTGGGAATACATCGAGCGCGAACAGATTCCCGTCATCCCGCTCTACTTCGCCAACGAACGCGGCGAGCGCTACCGCAGCCTGGGATGCGCCCCCTGCACGCTCCCGATCAAATCCAGCGCGCGCACGGTCAAAGAGATTATCGAGGAGCTGCGCCACACCCGCACATCCGAGCGCTCAGGCCGCGCCCAGGACAAGGAAAGTGAAGATGCATTTGAAAAACTCAGACGCGATGGATACATGTGAAATAGATCGGCCCGGCGCGACCGCCGCCGCCGAACAGAAAAGCCCCGCGACCCCGGCAGCGCCGGCGGCCGCGCGCACCGCACCCGCAACCTCCGCCACCACGGAGCAGCTCAAGATCGTGATCGTGGGACACGTGGACCACGGCAAATCCACGTTCGTCGGCCGCCTGTTCCATGACACCGGCTCGCTGCCCGAGGGCAAGCTCGAGCAACTCCAGGCCGTTGCCGAACGCCGCGGCGTACCCTTCGAGTGGGCCAATCTCATGGACGCGCTCCAGTCCGAGCGCGATCAGAATATCACCATTGACACGGCGCAGATCTGGTTCCGAACCGCCAAACGCCAGTACGTCATCATTGACGCCCCCGGCCACAAGGAGTTCCTGAAAAACATGGTCACCGGCGCCGCCAGTGCCGAAGCCGCCCTCCTCCTGATCGACGCTCACGAAGGCGTCCAGGAAAACTCGCGCAGGCACGGTTACCTCCTGAACCTGCTGGGCATCCGCCAGGTCGCCGTGCTCGTGAACAAAATGGACCTGGAAAACTACAGCCAGGAACGCTTCCGCAGCATCGAGCAGGAATACCGCGCGTGGCTCAAATCCATCGGGCTCGAACCCGAGGTTTTCATCCCGATCGCCGCCCGGGATGGCGATAACATCGCCTCCAGCAGCGCCAACATGCCGTGGTGGGATGGCCCAACCGTGTTGCAGACGCTGGACAGGTTCCGGGTTGCCCAAATCGCGAATAACCAGCCGCTGCGGTTTCCGATCCAGGATGTTTATCGCTTTGACCGGCGCCGCATTCTCGCCGGGCGGATCGAAGCCGGACGCATCCAGGTTGGCGACCGGTTGGTCTTCTCTCCCACAAACAAAGTCAGCACGGTAAAAACCATCGAGCGCTGGAGCGCCCCGGCCTCGGACTCCGCCACCGCCGGCGAGTCCATCGGCATCACGCTCGAAGAGCAGATTTTCGTCGAACGCGGCGTTGTCGCCGCCCTCGAGGCAAGCCCGCCCTTCGAGCTGTCCAGCTTCAAGGCGCGGGTGTTCTGGCTCGGCCGGCGTCCGCTTGCCAAAGGCAGGACCTATAAGCTCAAGCTCGCCACCCAGGAGGCCGAGTGCTTCGTGGAATCCATCGAAAAGGTCATCGACGCCTCCACGCTCGACGCCGTCTCGGCCGCCGCGCCGGTCGAGGTTCGCAGACACGAGGTGGCTGAACTGACCTTCCACACCAAAAAGGCCGTCGCCTTCGACATCCACTCGGACATCGCGCCACTCGGCCGCTTTGTGATCGTGGATGGTTTCGACGTCTCCGGCGGCGGCATTATTGCCCCGGGGAATTACCCGCGCCGCACCCACGGGGGAAGCAAGAGCGATAATATATTCTGGAGCAGCGGAAAGGTAACCACCGCCCAACGCGAGGCGCGCAACGGCCACCAGGGATGTGTCGTGTGGCTCACGGGCCTATCGAGCGCCGGCAAGTCCACCATCGCCACCGAACTCGAGCGCGAACTCTTCAACCTCGGACGGCATGCCTACGTGCTCGACGGCGACAATATCCGCCATGGCCTCGGCGCCGACCTCGGCTTTTCGCCCGAGGACCGCACGGAAAACATCCGGCGCGTTGGCGAGGTGGCAAAACTCTTTGCCGATGCCGGCGTGATCTGCATCACCGCATTCATCTCCCCTTACCGGGCCGATCGCACCCTCGTGCGAAAGCTGTTGCCGGCCGGCAGGTTCTTCGAGGTGTTCATCAACGCGCCCCTGGCCGTGTGCGAAAAGCGCGATCCGAAGGGCCTCTACGCAAAAGCGCGGGCAAACGAGATCCGCGAATTCACCGGAGTTTCAGCACCCTACGAAGCGCCGGACCGCCCCGAACTCGAGATCCGCACGGACCAATGCACCGTGCCGGAAGCCGTCACGAAAATCCTCGATTGCCTGAACTTGCGCGACGCGGGATCGGAAGTGATGATTTGACCCGGGTTCAGCCGTGGTGGGGCGTGGTTTACTTGCCCATGAAGAAGCCGCGCTGTTTCGCGCTGATCGGCATCTCGAGTTTCTCCATCACCTGGAGCATGTCTTCCCACACCTTGCGCTTTTCGCTGTTGCTCTGGTTGTGCAACAGGTAGGCCGGGTGATAGGTGGGCATCAGCGGAATCCCGCGATAGACTCGCCATTGGCCGCGCAATCTTGATATTCCGCCAATGTTCCCCAGCAAGCCTTCGATCGCCGTGCCGCCCAGCGCCACAAGCACCCGGGGCTGCACAATGGCGATCTGCTCCTGCAAGTAGGACACGCACGTTGCCATTTCCTCCGCGGTCGGCTTCCGGTTGCCGGTGTTCTGCCCGGGAGTGTCCGGACGGCACTTGAGGATGTTCGCGATGTAAACATCCTCCCGGCGCAGCCCCATCGCTGTGATAATCTTGTTTAGAGTCTGGCCCGCCGCGCCGACAAACGGTTGCCCCTGGCGGTCTTCATCCGCGCCAGGCGCTTCCCCGACAAACATCAAGGCCGCATCCAGATTTCCAACCCCAAAAACAATGTTCTTGCGCGATGTCACCAGGTGGGCGCACCGAAGGCAGCCGAGCACGCGCTGGCGCAGCGCCTCCATGGCAGCGGCCTTCCCACCCGCCGGAACCGGCGGCGGCGCCTCAGGTTTCAGAACCACAGGCGCGCACTTTTCCGCGGGCGCCGTCCGTGGCGGCGGGACAAACGCAGGCCTGGGCAGGCTTGCGGGGGCTGCGGGAGGACGTTGCGCCCCTGAACCGGCAAGCCCCGCCAGCACTTCACGGGACACGCTCACATGCGTCTCGCCATGAGCCTTCAGGTCCCGCAGGTGACGCAGGGTGGCCTCCAGCAATTCTCCGTAAGGATCGCTCATCTCTTTTCCTCCGGGGTTATGGTGACGCGGAAAACAGCGCTTTCAATCGGCTCGGCCAACGCAAGTTTGATCCGCATCGGCTTGACCCTCGAATGCACATCTTCATCCAGAATCTCGGAGCTCATTACCACGGACGCGCCTCCGGAATCGATCCGCACCTTCAGGGTATCCGCGCCCTTCCCGATCTGCAACTCGGCGGGGCCGGTCTGCCGCCAGGGCGACCATGTGATCAATGCCGTCTCAAACGATTGTCTGCCAGAAAATGACACGGTGTCCTCAACGACCAGCGCAGGCTCCTTCCCCCGCCGGTACTCGAACGAGCGCTCGAGTTTTTTGAGCTCCGGCACATTGTAAGCCGAGCGCAGATCGAACCGTATTTTGTCTGTCTGCTCCTGAAAATCTTTTCCCATCACAACGGCCTGCGCCTGCCTCCCGGGCCGCTGGAGTTTGCCCCCGATCACCGGCACGCTGTGACCGTAGGAGTTAAGCACCCGGCTCTCATACCGTTTCGAGCTGAACGTGCGCCGCGTATATTCCTCGGAACCGGGATCGCATATGAGAACGCTGTTTCCCAGCAGAACGCTGAAGCTGCCAACGTCGTTGTGATTATGGTGTTCCGCGTTGTGCCCGCCCTTGATCACCGCGCTGAACCGGCCAGAACTCTTGCCCGGTCGGCAGATCAAAACCCCTCCGTCCCCGAACCATGTTCGCGCCGGCAACTCGCCCGGCAGACGCTCCCCGGCAATGCGCGGCAGGTCCACCGGCAGAAAACTGTTCATCAGCACAAAGGCCAGGCTCCGGTCTCCGCCGCCAAGCACCTCCGGCCTTTGCTCCTCTGTTTCCGACCCGAAACGCAACCGCAGCATCCGCACCCATTCCCTGCCCGGCTGCGCTCCCGGGCTGCAATCGGCAATCGTCGGATAAGCGCCCGGGACAATCTCCGCACGGAAGGGAAAAAGCGCGGGCGGACGCGCCTCCGGCAGGCTGAGAAGATCGATCCTGCCGCTTGTGTGTTGGCGCACCAACTCGGCAAGCATCAGGAAACGGCCAAATCCGTAGTTCCAATATCCCATCCCCTCACTGCAGTAACCGTCCGGCGTAAAGCCGGCCAGAAAATGCAGGATCGCCTTTTCTGTGGCCGCGATGAAGAAGGCGCGTTCCGCCGCTGAATCCTCAAGGGCCAGAGCCGCCCCGGTCACGCCGGCCAGGCAGACGGCGTTCCAGTTGTGTCTTGCCTTGATCCAGTGCAGCGGGGCGCTGTGCCCATCCACCGCAGCCTTGAATGGCGCCAGAACGCGAAGCCGCACGTTCTTTCGAATCGCCTGCCGGGTCTCCGCGCTGAATCGCTCGCCCAGCAGATAGTCGGCTGTGGCAAGATCCCATGCCACCAGGGTCGCCCTCAGATCCGGGTCGAACGCCTTCCCTTCGAACACTTTCAGCGCTCCGTCATGCGCCGGCAGCACCCAGGACCGCTCCGCGCAGATCCCGGCGATGATCTCTTCCATCGGCCCCACGAACCGTCCCTTGTTCTCAAGGCCTTCCGCCAGCGCAAAGGCCGAAATGCGCGCGTCCCGGGCAAACACGACTTCCTGGCAGCGCGTGCGATTCCCTGTTTTCGAGAAATCCAGGTAAAGCTCGTCCGTAACTTTCGGAATAGGGACTTTCGCCAATTCCACAGCCCTGGCAATAAACGCTTCCCCGTTTCGCGTCCCGGCGAGTTTATCCCAGGCTTCCCGATTCGTAATCGGACTGCCAAACGTCTGCGCGCGAGCCGGAAGCCAGCTCGCAATCTCGGAGATGCGGCCCGAATCCACCGGCACAGCCGGCGTGGCCGCATGCACAGCCACCCCGAAGCAAGCGCCAGCGAGAAGACCAACAAGTTTCATCGGTCAAAGCATGACAGGAAAAACAATGCGAAAGAAGCGTTTTCCGGAAAGGCAATGATGCCGATTTATGCCACCCACCCAAAAACAGAAAGGGCGCCGCCCGTTCAAGGCGGCGCCCGATTCTATCAATCCTCAGG
>CAYNZC010000049.1:5644-30791 GCA_964401575.1 uncultured Verrucomicrobiota bacterium | reverse complement strand
GCGCACTCCCGCCGAGCGGGGCAGCGCCGGCTCTGGCGCTCGAGCAATTCATGTCTGCATTGGCGCCGGAAGGGCAGCGGGATATGGCATGGGAAATCGGTGATAAGGGATTCAATATTGTTCTCTCAACGTATGTCCCGGATGTCATCGCTGCCAACGTAAACAGGATCGTGACCAACTTGCTTGAACCGTGCGGTTTGGATGCAGATGACGTGAAACTCTGGGCGGTGCACCCCGGCGGCAGAGCGATCCTGGACAAGGTGGAGCAATCGCTGGGGCTTGACCCCTGGCAGATACAGACCTCGCGAGACGTTTTGCGGGATTGTGGCAACATGAGCAGCGTGACCGTGTTGTTTGTCCTGGCCCGCATGCTCGCGAGCGCGGAGTCTTCTGCCTCAGTGGCGGCGATGGCTTTTGGGCCGGGTCTGGTTATCGAAGGGGCAGTTCTCCAGTTGTTGCCGGCCACTAAAACGGTCGAAGATCGAGCGGTTGAACTTGAGCCGGTAGCGGCTGTCATGTGAGCGCGGGCCAAGGCATGGTATGCGAAACTTCAATCCTCAAATCACCGTGGAGGTAATGATCATAGGCGGCGGGCCTGTGGGCCTGCTCCTGGCCAACCTCCTTGGGAGCCAGGGCATTCAGACCATCGTGGTGGAAAAGAGGCGAAGCTTCCAGTCCGACCGTCCGCTGGCCATCGGTATAACCCCGCCGTCGCTGGAGATTCTGAAGGCCGTCGGACTGGATCTGGTTTTCAGCCGTGAAGGAGTGCCGGTGAGACATGCCGAAGTCCTGGAGTCGCGCCGCAGCCTTGGGCGCCTGGATTTCAATGAGATCGATTCGGATTACCGGTTTTTCCTGTCCATTCCGCAGACACGGACCGCGGAACTTCTGGAGAGGAATCTCAGCAAATATCCCGCGGTTCGCGTTTCAAAAGCCACGGAGTTCCTGGGTCTGAAGCAGGAAGAGCACGGTGTTATAGCGCACCTGTGCGACAGCGAGAACCGGATCGAATTCGAAGCGCGAGCGCGCCTGCTGGCCGGCTGCGACGGGCAGAGAAGCCAGGTTCGAAAGGCGGCGAAGATCGATTTCCGCGAACGTATATACCCGCAGCGTTTTGTGATGGCTGATTTCAAAGACCACAGCGGGCTTGGGTCTGAGGCCAGGCTGTTCTTTGCGCCTGAAGCTTCGGTGGAGTCGTTTCCGCTCCCGGACGGACTGAGACGCTGGATCATACTGGCCAATGACAGGGGAGAGGAGTCCCCCACAGAGTATCTCGTGCGCCGGGTAAAAGCGTTGACCGGATTTGATCTCGGGATTGAACCGGCAAGTTTTGTCAGCACCTTTGGCGCCCGGCGAATGGTTGTGAATCGATACTATTCAGGCCGTGTCGTCCTGGCCGGGGATGCAGCGCATACCATGAGTTCAATTGGTGGCCAGGGGATGAACACCGGTTTCGCGGATGCCGAGATGCTGGCGCGGTTTGCTCCCATCCTGCTGCAAAACCCGGCAAGGGTGGAGGAGTGTTTTGCCGGTTACGATGCTGTCCGCCGCCGGGCTTACGAGGTGGCGGCGCGGCGTGCCGAGCAGGGGATGTGGCTCGGGACATTGCGGGGACGTTTCGCATCGGGTTTTCGCAGGCATTTGATCAAGGACGTGCTTTTTAGCGCCCCTTTGCGGCGCCGCCTGGCCCCCCACTTCGCCATGCTCACCATCCCCAATCGGACCTTGAAACACACCCCCGCTCAACACCTCGCAGTGACTTAATCTCCCTGCCGCACCTTGCACTATGCCATTCACTCTCAACATTCGGGCGGGCATCGCGACCGCTGAAAAGAAACGCGATTACAATGAGCGCCTGTTCACCCGGGTAGCAACCGAATATGATCTGGCCACCCGGGCGATGTCACTCGGGCGTGACCGGATCTGGAAACGGCGGCTGGTACACCTGCTGCCAGCGGCCAAAGCCCCGCGTTGTGTCGATCTTGCCTGCGGCACCGGTGACGTTACGGAAATGCTGGCAGAGCGTTTTCCGGACGGCGAAATACTGGGCGTGGACCTTACGCCGGCGATGATCGAGGTAGCTCGCGGGCGAAACGAGGTTGCCAACGTGCGTTTTCGAGCGGCGGATATGTGCCACACTGGTTTGCCGGACAATTGGGCCGATTTCGTAACCGGCAGCTATGCTTTGCGGAATGCGCCGGTCCTGGACGAGGCGCTGACAGAGGTTCGGCGCGTGCTCAAGCCCGGGGGCCACGCGGCATTTCTGGATTTTGCCAAATCGCCCGTGTTGTGGCGGCAGCGGATGCAGTTGCCGTTGCTGAAAGCGTGGGGCGGTTTTTGGGGGTTGGTGATCCACGGCGGGCCCGAGCATGCCTATATTGCCGAGAGCCTGAGGCAGTTTCCGGATCGGAAAGCGATTCGCGAGCGGTTCGCCCGGCACGGATTCACTCTGACCAGTTCGCGCAACTGCTTTGGCGGCATGCTGGAAATCCTCGTGATTCGCCGGGAAAGCAGCAGAAAGGCTAAATCATAAACGGAACAGAATGCTAAACACGGAAGACCGTGCGGCTGTGGACGGTGCGGCAGAGGGTGACAAGCGCGTGGTGAACCTGTTTGTCGCGGAAAGTGAAGCTGAACGGCATTTCAACTACAGCCGGATGCGGCCTTCGCTCACTCAAATTCGCTTCGACGTCGGTTTCGAGAGTCCGGTTCGGCTCGATGATGGAAGCGCGCAGGGCGATTCTTGCGCAACACGCAAGACGGCTTCACGGTATTGCCCGCAGCACAACGGCCTGGTGAGCGAGAATATCCTGGCGGGTGATCGGCGTCATACACTTAATCTGCTCCAGTGCTCAGATGGAAACCGGCATGGCACGCCGATGAAGCCGGCACAAATACGCTACACGGAGCACAAACGCTGCGCGGGGATTATTGGCAGTGTTCTCCAGACCGACCTTCAACGTTCGCAGGCCGAGTCGTTCTGCTCGAGGGACGACTTGCCTTAGTCGTTCGATGCGGAGCGGGTTCGGGGATGCCAGTCCCGCCTCGCCCAAGGCCAGAAGCGCATCTTCCACCTCATCAAGGATCCGGCTGAGGGCCGGACTGAAAGCTGCGACCGATTCGGATTCTTCTTCCGATTCGAAACCCTCATCCTCCACGCTTTGAACCTGGCTTGGGCTTCCGCTGCTTTTTGCGGCGCTGTCCAGACACAGGTTAGTAACCTCCGCCTTTGGCGTGTGCAGCGCATATGGATGCAGAGATAAACCGCGGGCCGTGCGTTGGATGCGTCCTACCAGGAGAGCACCTTCGACTGACGCCACAGGAACCGACTCCAGGAACTTTATCGCAGGTTCAGTGAATTCGTCGAACGCGATATCTGCGAGTAGCGGGCGCTGGTGGACATCAGCCAAAACCCACGTGAATACTTGCGTAACGGGATCAAAACCCCGATCGCCCCAGGTGGTCGGTTTAACCACGACGACTGAATCAAGAGGGTTAGCCTCTCTTAATCCAATCTCGACCAGAGCATTTGAGATTCCGGAGACTTGCTCCCAGTCCTCGATGACATTGAGATTCTGACAGTGCAGGTTGGCAGGGCCCGTCACGAGCACACGGCTCTTGCCGGAACCAGAAAGTCGCTGATTCGGATTTCGCCGGGCGTTCATCAACCGGAAACCGCTGCGCGCGAGTTGCCTCGGGGATTCCGCGCCCTCCCATGGGCCAGGCTGCGTGTAGCGTGCCACAGGTTTAAAGTCAGCGAGTTGGTGTCTCGGGCGCGATTCCGTCCACGAGTTCCATCGCTTTGCTGAGGGATCCCAAAAGAGCACTGTGAGTCCTTCATACCCAGAGGCGGTCCGCCATGGCCAGGCCGCTGCCCCCACCAAATCGAGATGGCCCACTTCATCATAACGGGTGCGATGCAACCCCACGAGGTCTGGGCGCGGGCTATCGCCTCCGGCCTGAAGCGCACAGCAAAGGGCATGAGTTTGCGCCATTCGGTCCAGCATGCGGCCAAGGTCGCTCCGAGCATCACGAGCCAGGACAATTGTGGCTTCGTCCCCGATTCCTCGCAGCAGCAAAGCCAGACGAGGCAGATTCACGCCCAGGGCGGAAACAGCCAGTGTAGCCCAGCGTTGTTGATTAGCCGTTGAGATCCGGGAGAGCCCGTTATTGAGCGTCTCAGCCAGCAACGTCTGACAGGAGTCGAGCACCTCTGCACGACTGCGTGGCGCGCCTTCCGAGGCTTCGAGTGAGGTAGCCTCAACCGGTATATCCCATTCTTTTCCATTTGCGCGCTGGAATCCAACCACCGCAGCAACGACAAATTGACGACTGTCACCTTTGCCGCCGGAAACAATTATGCCATCCAATCCTCCACCCGGGATGAAATGAACTTCGAGATTGATGATTGGAAAACGTATTCGGATGGCCTTCTCTGCATTAACTTCCGGCGGGCATTGGCAAACCAATTTGAGCCCGGCCCTGAATGAAGGCTTGCCTGCCCATTTTTCGAGCTGTTCCGGCGTGATGTTCATCAGTTCCGGGCTTGGCAATGTGGCTACAGGGCTGCTTACGCCGGGTATCGTCGCCTGAGCGGGAACTGCTTCGGGCGTCTCCTTCTGCAGGAAGAGCACTGCGGTAAGGATGTGCTGGCAGACGCCTGCTGCCGGACAGGAGCAACTAGCCATGGCGGGACCGGATTCCGGCACCGTGACCTCAAAGTCGCCGACGCGAACTCCAAGCGACGAGTTGGTCTCGCTGCATATCCTCGTCTCAATGCCTCGCTCGAGATCTTTTTGCGCCCTGCGAAGCAGCCCTTTGTTGGCAAGCGCTTCGAGAGCAGCAGCATCGAGTGATGCAACCAATCGACGGAGTTTGGCTTCGAGCGAGGTCATTTAGATTTAATGACCTTGGCCAACCATTCGGCAAAGTGCTTTGGTGTAAGCGCGGCGATTTCCATGCCGGTTTCGGCTAGTTGCTCGGCCATACGATGGTCGTAAATCGGCGTGGCGGACTGGTCGAGCGAAGCCAGTCCCAGTAGTTTGACCCCGCCCTCGCGCAATCGGCGGCACGCGCCCAGCATGACACCGGGCGGGGCGCCCTCGCAAAAGTCGCTGACGAGGGCCAGCACAGTGCGATGCGGATTCTCGATGAGTGTTTCACAGTAGTTGAGCGCCTGCCCGATATTGGTACCGCCCCCCAACTGCACACCCATGAGCACCTCGACGGGGTCATCGATCTGTTCGCTCAAGTCCACCACGTTGGTATCAAATACCACCAACTTCACACGCACAAGCGGCAGCCCCGCAAGAATGCCGGCCATCACCGCACTGTGAATCACCGAGTCAGCCATGCTGCCGCTTTGGTCCACGCACAGAATGACTTGCCATGGCAGCAGGCGTGTGTTGCGGGCAAAAAAGCGCGGATCCTGCAACACGAGTTGCTGGCGCTTGGAATCGTAAAACTTCAAGTTGCGGCGGACCGTGCCCCGCCAGTCAAAATTCTGAGCCGCCCTTTGGGGGCTGTGTCGGAAGCGATTCAATCGCCCCGAGAGGGCCCTCCGGACCTCCGCTTCCAGTTTGCGCTTAATCTCCTCCACCACCTGCCGGATGATCCGGCGAGCGGTCTGCAGCACTTCTCCCTGCAGGTGCCCGCGGAAAGTCAGGAGCGTTTTGAGCAGCTCCATGTTGGGCTCGAGTTTTTCCAGGGTCTCCTTGTCCGTAACCAGTTCCGTCAAACCATAACGATCCAACGCATGCTTCTCGATAACCTCAACGACGTCGTTCGGGAAAAGCTCACGGACCTCGCCGAGCCAGGTGGGAACATTGAGCTGAGATGGGTCGAGCGAGCCGGCTTGCTGCCGATCGCGCACACCCCGGCCTTTGTATTCGCGGGAGTAGAGGAAATCCAGAGCGGCTTCCATGCGGGCTTCGCGTCCGGAAAGCGGCGCGGGCAACTGTTTTTCCGCGAACCGGCCCAGAACCATGCGCCACCTTGCCTGCGTTTTCATTCCTTGCCCTCCAGTTGAGACGTTGCGGCAACTTCGGGCTCCATCCAGAATCCCAGCCCATCCGCTTGGAGGGCCTTTAGCACTACGGCATTGATGCGAAGCATAGACACGGCCTCGGCTTCGCTGATCTCTGGCCGATGTAGAGCGTATATCTTCTCCCCACCATGTAGGGCGGCCACCACAGTTGCGACCCGGTCCGCTTCCCTCGGTGTGAGGTCTGCGAAGGCCATTCGAAGGTGAGGGATTCTCTGAATGAATTCCTCTTCGCTCCAGGCAGCCAGAAGCTTCTCCACTGCCTCGACCAATGCGGGTTGCCGCCAGGCCAGCTCCCGGCAGGAGCGCAACAACCCGATCAGGAACGCGGTTTGATCCCCGGCCTGTGCTGAGGCGGCATTAAGCGAGCCTGCCAGGAGCTTAAACAAATCCGATTCGGAGAGGCGTGCGTCACCATACAGCAGACCCGCAATGCCCCCGGCCAGCAACGCCGGGCATTGTGGCTGCAAGAACACCTTGTCCAGGGGCTCGTAGAAGAGCGCCTTGTCGAGGGTCTGATGTGCCGCCGCATTCGAGCGAAGCAGATCACGGATGGTAATCAGTGAACCGAGAATCTCGTTGGCCGCTTCGGCTGGAGTGGTGGCGAGATTATGCAGGAGGTAGCAGGCGCGTTCATAGGCTGCCCGGATTAGTAGAGGGATTTCCGTCAGGCGGTGAGCTTCGAGGGGCTCCCGCGATTCCCATAGCAACACGAGCTGGTTAAGCGCAGCGGTCAAAGACGTGAGCGAGGGATCTTCATTAACCTGTGCCCCGATCAGCACCAGCAGGCGAGCCGTATGCCGATGCAAGCCCATGCGGCAGGCATGCACCATCATCCCCACTGCTTCCGCGGCACAACGTCCCCGGCCGACCGTTTCCAGCTCCGCAATGGCGTGGGCAAGCCGATTGGCCGCAGCGTCTTCGACGGTGGAGCCATAGACGCTGGCGTCGACCAAGCGGCTCTCGGTTTGGGGAGTCCACTGGTAGCTCCAATGTTCAAACAACCGTTCCAGGCCGACTCCCTTAACAAAGTCGGGGCCTGCCGTCATTGCTGCGAAGGGTACTTCGAGAAAGGTCAGACTGTGAAAGAAACGGCTGCTCTGCCGGTGCGGGGCCTTGCGGTAGAGATCAAGCGAGGCCTTTCGGCGAATCGAATCCTTTATGTTCAGCCGAAGCCTTTGCGCCGTCTCACGGAAATCGGCAACCAGAGGAGGCACCCCCGCTTCTGGCGGCACTTCACCGATACTCGTTCCTCCCAGCATGTGCCGGGCGAGGCCAAGCAAGATTTCGCCTTCCGCATCCATCGAACCCTTCACGAAACAGCTCCGGACACCGTCCAGAAGGTCTTCTCGTGCGGGGCCGGGATGACCGCGAAGAAGAGCGAGTCGCCTGGATTGTTCCAGCGCCGCAATCTCGTCAGCTGGTGAAAGCGCGACCGCCAACTTCTTCCGCCGCGTCATTTGCCCCAGATCGACCAGGATCCTGGCCGCGAGGTCCCCGAAGGCATTCACGGATTTATGCTGGCTGACTGCGTGCCAGACCTGGTCGTAGTAATAAGGAGAGGGCATTCCCGCCGCATACCCGTTCAAGGCGTCGAGTTGTTCAAAGCCGTAACGTATGAGGCAATCCAGGGTTTTTTCGTTCTTTCTCTGGGTTGTGACTTCCGGCTTGGATTTATCACTGACCAATTCAGGCAAGACTATGGTATGAAAACCACCGGTCACCACGACAATTGGTTTTGTCCCGTTCGCTAATTCTCTTCTGATCGCGGCCGCCATGGCTGCCTCACGGGCCAGTGTTCCATCCGACTTCAGTTCCTGGGGCGTGGCGTCGGCGCGGGCGAAATAACACCATCCAGCCACGTCACGGATAAACTGCGCACAACCGGCTTCATCGACCGAGGAAGTCTTGCCAAGGCGGGTCTCGAAGAGATGATCCCAAAGATCATTGTGATCGCGGCAACCGGCCCGGCGCGCAAGCGACTGAAGGTATCGGCTCCGTTTAAAATGCCGTTCCGTTAGCAGCGATGCCACTCGAGGCGCACCGGATTCTTTGTCCGCTTCAGACTCCGCGTGGATTTGGTCGGGATAATCGAGGTCGATGAACCGAAGCGCCGCACCCAGTTCTGACCCGACGCGCAGGGCTACAAGTTCTGGCGAGTAATCACAAAACGGATAATACGCGGCGTGGCGCGGTGGACCGAGTAGCGCAGGGGCTTTAACGACGGTTGGGTCGCGTATCGACTGTTCCTTGGAGAAGCTGGTATAAATCGCAAACGGTGTTTTAGTTCCCGGGTGGAGCACCAGCGGAATCAGCGAAGTGAAACTGGCCGGGCCTTCGATCAGGATGGCTTGCGGTTTCCGATCCCGAATGAGCCACTCCAAATGCAGCGCGCAGGCGGGACTATGGTGTCGGATCGGGAAATAAACAATGCGATCCGTAATCAGCGTGGCAAACAGGTCCTGGAGCGAACGTCCGCTCACCCGCGCAGCCACTTCTTTGCTTCGTAGAACTGCTGCCATGCCTTATTGCCTTTGCCGCGGGCCTTTACCACCACATCAAAGTAGTGCTTCAATTTCTTCAGATCATCCGGATTGTCCTTGAGGACGGTGCCGAGAAGCTGCCGAGCGACGTGACCGCTCTCCAGTCGGCCGTTCCCAAAATAGGCGGCATCCAATGCCGCTGAATGGCTGACCGCTACGGCCTCCGCGGTGGACATTACAGTGGATGGCTTCTCCACCACCGTCCCCTCCTCAGTGCGGCCATGGCGGAGGTCATTGAAGGTTGTCACCAGCAAATCAAGCACGTCGTTCGGACACTCAACTTTCACTTCCGATTCGCGCAGCAGGGCTTCGGTCTGTTCCTTTACCAAACGCAGTTCCATCCCCTTGTCGGCGAGTGGCGCAACGGTTTCAAAATTGAAGCGGCGCTTCAGCGCGCTGGACATCTCATGCACGCCGCGATCACGCAAGTTCGCCGTGCCAATGATATTGAATCCCCTTTCGGCAAAGCGCACGGCATCCGGTCCCGGCAATTCGGGCACTTGGATGCACTTGTCTGAAAGCAGACTGACCAACGTGTCCTGGATCTCCGGTTGACAGCGTGTGATTTCTTCGAACCTCACCAGCGCTCCGTTTTTCATGCCGCTGTAGAGTGGTGAAGGGACAAGCGCCCGGGGGCTCGGTCCCTCCGCCAGAAGCAAGGCATAATTCCAGGAATACTTGATCTGATCATCGGTGGTGCCTGCGGTGCCCTGGATGGTCAGAAGAGACTGCCCCGAGATGGCGGCAGACAATAGTTCGGAAAGCATGGACTTGGCGGTTCCCGGCTCTCCGACCAACAGCAAGCCGCGATTGCCTAGCAGCGTGACGATACAACGCTCAACCAATGCATCGTCACCGTAGAACTTCTGCGTGATAGCGGTTTTCCTTTTTGCCCCCTGACTTACATGTACCACTGGGGCGTCGGCTCCAACGATGAACTGCCGCACAGCTCTGGGAGACAGTTTCCAGCCGCTGGGCCGGGGACCCGGGTCGGAAGCAGCAAGCGCAGCCAACTCTTCCGCATAGATCATCTCTGCCGGAGGGCGAACCATGCGTGGCGGTATTTGGGTGGTTTCAGGTTTGTTCATGTGCTTATGGTTTGGGTCACATCTGCGTCTTCTTCTCCCAATCGGGATCGAATCCCGGCCCTTCACCTGCAATCTGTCGGAGGTCGTTCCAACACTCGCTTAAGAGAACCGCAGGCACCTCCCCGAGGCACAACTTTTCTCCGGAATGAGCCGATTCGCCCTCAGTAGCAACTCGCTCAAACCTCATCGAAGTCAGAGCGACCGTGCGGTTTTCCTCAGGCAGGCCATTACCGGTGAACTCCAGAACAGCCTCAATGCCAAGCGTTGGAAATCTCTTGTGATAATCGAAGAACCAGCCGCCATCTTGTGCCTGCCCCCGCGTATAGCCTAGTTTGTTCGCTCGCCCGCGAAGCTTGAAAGCCTCGAGTATGTGCCCGTGGAAATCAGAGAGCTCGTCCTCCTGCTTTCTCTCTTCCTCCAGATTGAAGTTCGGACGACCGAATTGTTCGAACAGAGGCTCGATCTCGTAATCCTTCAGATGTTGCCGCCAGGCCAACGATTGCTCCGGCGTGACCTGGCAGTCGTGAGCGACACGAATCGGTTCTTCCGGTGACAGGGTAACCGGATCGTCATTGGCATCGGTGAGCGATCCGTCAGCGAGCGGACGGAATAGCGTTTTGATCTTCTCGTCGCGAACAACTGCCCATACCAACTTCTGGCAGTGGTTGCGCACTACCGGGTGCTGATTTAGATAAAGGTTCCACTCTTCAAAGGGCCATGTGCGTTGCGTGCACATGGCTTCATACAGCCGGTCCCTCTGCATCGTGAGCACGGATTTCAGCTCCTTTTTGGCGGCAGAAAACATCTTCTTCGCTTCAGCAGCTTTAGTTTCGTCGTCATCTTTTCGCGGATCGGGGAGCGACTTCAAAACCTTTCCATCGGCATCTGCCAATGTGAGTTCCATATCCACGTTCAGCCTGGCGATAAACTGGCGGGACCCGAAATCGAGCGTGAGCAGGCCCTGCTCGTCCAGGCCGGCCGTTGGGATTGTGCGGTCGGCCAGTTCAGCTACCGTCCAACCTTTGCGCTCGGCCAATGCTTGCGCCTGTTTGTTCGCTTCCTCCTGGATTCCCTTGGTCCGGAAACGGCTGCCAACCGACAGTAACAGCTGCGTTGCCGTCTTGTGCTCTATCCAAGCAAGCATTTCCACCAGCGCACGGCATTGGGCAGCGCGCATACCATACCACTGTTTTAAGTAACGGCCGACTGCGGGAGCCGCCGCAGCGCCGGCACAAGCCGCGGCTATGGACAGGATTCCCTTGCTGGCGATTCCTGAACCTTTCGGCTGTAGCAGTAACCCAGGCAGAAAATCAGCGTAGAATTCCTCCAGGCTCTTCTTCGGGCTATTCGCGGGCCAGTATGAGCTTTGGGACCATTGAACAAACTGCTGCGCTTGTTGCATGGCGCGATTTTCCGCTTCGGCACGGGTAATCGGTGATGTGTCCTCGCCCAGCCAGGCTTCGAGTATGAACTGGCCCAATGCCTCACGTTCGGTTGGCTTCAGGCTCGAGCAGTATTTGCGCAATAGCGGGCCTGGCTGTGGACTCTTGAGCTTGAATCCCTGTATGAGCCACCACTTTGTAATAGCTGGGGTTAGCGGCTCGTTATTATCAGCCCAATGCACGGCGGGAAGCTGGTCGAACGGAAACCACTTCAGGTCTTCAGGCACGCCCTTCCCGGTTCCTTTCTCGGCTTCTGCCACCAATACCTTCCGATCCAGGAACTGCTCGACTGGCAATCCGAGCAGTTCAAGAGCCGACATCATTGCCCCCTTGGCACTTTCATTCCGCTCACGTTTCATTGCAGCCAGCAAGGGCGCGGTGGCGTCTGCATTTCCGATCCGCCCAAGCCACTCAGCCGCTGCAAGACGTGCTTCAGCTTCCGGGGCTGTCAGCGAGTTTATCAACCGCTCGACCTTGTCGGGCAACGCCGCAAGACACCGTTGAGCGGCAAGGCGTTCGCTCTTGCCACCGAGCGCAAGTTTCCAAAGGAGCGGAACCAGACGCGCAGGTGGCTGCGGAAAGGCTGAGATTGCGTAGAAAGCGTTTCGACGAGCGCTACGTTGGTAGAATCTGTCCATGTACCCGCCGGTCGATGGCTCAAATGCCTGCTCCAGCAGGTCTAGATTCTCGGCCCAATAAGGCCAAATTCTCTCGGGTGGGAGTCCTAATGGCGCGGGCATTTCCTGGTAATTCTGCAGGATGCCCGCGCCAATGCGCCGCAGGTCCAATCCAACAGCCGTGAATGCTGCTCCGAGTTCTCTCAAGCCGGCCTCGGGATGAGCACGACGAAATAATGGTACCAGTTGCTCGAGCCAATACCCGTAACTGAAGACCCCGCGATCGTGCTGCCGGTCTACGCGCAGGGCGCCGAGCAGGATTAAGAACCGGACGAGGTGGACAAGGGCTAATTCGGGACGCCCCCAAAAGCTCCGTATCGGGTCACTAAGTTCGCGCTTCCAGGAAATGTGGAAAATTGCTTTCAGCAGGTCTTCGTTTTTGCCTCCGTTTTGTATCAGCGCGAACGACTTGCGGACCACATCGGGTGCCACCTGTTTCACCACCATGTGATTAGGCTTCCCGGCAAGCCCTGCGTTATGCCTGGCGATTGCGTCGTTCACGTTTAGGAAGCACTCCTGCCAGGCGCGTTCCGTCTCAGCCCCCAAAGGTGCGTGCGCAAGCATTGGCTGGAGCGGAGGCAATTCCGAGGTTGACTCCGCAGGCTGTTGAGCAGGCTCGACGCGGCCGATTGAGAGCGCATCTTCAATTGCCCGAATCACCTTCTTATTCTTCTCCTCGTTCAACCGAGTCTTAAGGAATGGGCGCGCATCCTCGCCATAACAGGCCCAAAGCAACGTCACCGCGAGCGGCCTCTCCTCATTCGAGCCCTGCGAAGCCTTGCACTCGATCAGCGGCCGTGCGGTCGTCTTCACCACCTCAAGCAGGCTAGCTGCCAGTTCTCGAACCTGTTTACTCGAATCGACCGATAACTCCACGACCTTGTCCTGGAATTGAGCGATCTCTGCCCGGCTCTTTTTCAGCATCCCCAGCGCGTGCAGCCGTTGTTTAAAATCCGGGTTGTCCAATGCCGCCAAAACTACCTGGCGATAGCGTACAGCACTTTGATCAAGTCCTTTCAAACTCAAGTACAGGATTTCAGCATCCAGGGCGGGAAACTTTTGGAGGTCAGGTTGAAACGCGGCTTGGATCAGCAACTCCCCGGGGAAGCTGTTCTCTTCGAGAATGGCCTCCACCATGTCGGCCGTCATGGCCGGGCAGGCATGGCAGCGACGTGGCCAGACGTTCATCGAGAATTGAGTTGCCTCGAGTAACAGAATTTCGAGCCAGTCCAGCTTTGGATCGCCAAAAATGCGATGAAGGCGGCGATGAACCTGGGGTACGCTGTCGTAGACACGACCCAACCGCGTGAAAAGGCCTGGCGATGTGCACTCGACGGTTTTGAAGAACTCGCTCCTTGGAGTTATCCCGTCCAGGCCATAGAAGTGCTGGCTACAGCGCAACCGAAACTTGTCTGCAGCCTTGGCGAGGCCGGCCAGTTCCCCGAGAACCTCCCCGCCTTCATCATCCACGACGTACCGTGTTAAGCGGCTAGAGATTCCTGATGACAGGTCATCCAGTGGAGCGAAATCCTCCGCCAGCAGCTCGACCTGTCTTGTCCCCAACCCAGCCTTGTTCTGAATCGGCGCCCCGCCAGCAAGTTTCTTTAACCAATCAAGCATCGGCGGCCTCCGCGGCTTGGGGCGCAGATTTGGCGGAGATTCGTAGCAGGTCATCCATGGACTCAGAAAACGCAATCGCCGGCACCTCGGCATAGCTCAGCAGCCGCGGATCGGTTGGATCGCCGGGCTCGTCGTAAATGTAGCTCCCTATCTGAACACTACCGTGCTTCACGAAGAAGTTTTTGCCGAGCTTGATGTCGGTATACATGTCGATGCCGACATACATACCTTCGGTTTCGACAAAAACGTCAACGCCAGCTCCCGGAAAAGTCTTCACGTAGTAATTGATACAGCCGGCGTCACAGACGGAGCCGCGAGTCCAGCCCAGACGCTCGGCGCGCCCTTTAAAGGTCATGGCATTGAGTTCGGTTTCAGCGACCTCGGTGCCGAATTTTGTCTTCTGCTGCTCTGGTTTCACCGTGACCACGGAGCGCTCCAGTTGGGCAAACGGTGGGACGACGTCGTAATCTGCCAGATGCTTGAGCCATCCCTGCCGGTCTTGCAGCGATAATTCAAGCGGATGCACGACTCCGACCATACACTCAGGCAAGAGCGTGAACGCTTCGTCTGCTGAACCGGTGAGCGTGTGATCCTCAAGTGCCCTGAAAGTGGCCACCAATTTGCCGTCTGCCTTGTATGCACCCCAAACGAGGCGCTGAGCAAACGGCAGCAAGAGCGGGTGACCAAGGTAAAGTTCATGCCAACGTGCTGTCGGCCAGCGGAACTGCCGCACCATCAGGGTCTCCATCCGGAGCAGTTGGGATTTCACAGCTTCCTTTAGGGAGGCTGAAATTTCTTTGAATTCTGCCTTGAGTTCGGATGGCGCGCTCTCCGGCAGTCTGGCGACCTTCTTCTTGGTTGCAACGTCGCGGAATATCAGCTTGAAGTCCTGATCAATTCGGACCTCCAGCTTCATCTTCCCAGCATCCACTACTCGGGATTGCCCGGGTTGGAACCCGAGCCAGGGCACAACCAGATCACCCAATTCCTCGACCGTTAAGCCGCGAGCACGTGCTGCCTCTGCAAAGGCCTCAGTTGCCGCTTTGCCAATGTTCTTGTTTTTCGACCGGTATCGAATGGCCATGGCGTCCACGGCAAGGAGTGCCGAATCGGTCCCCATGAGAGCAAGGGCTTGCGCCGCATATTCTGCGAGCTTGCCCCTCATGCTATCCGCCCACTCTCTGATTTGATGCGCGAAAACGGGCACTAACCGATTATCACCAACTAAAGCGGCGAAGGCCATGGTCCAGCGGTCGTCAGCGTCCGCTTTGGAGCTGAAGAAAGCCTGAAGCACGGCGAGTCCGAGTTCCCCGGACGTCTTCCGGTCGATTTGGGCATAAAGCGGTTTCGCTTCGATGTCGGCGCGCATTTCTTTGACGCGCGACTGACGGCAAAGCAGGTAAATCAGCCAATCAGGAGATAATTTTGAGCCGTCCTTCAGTTTGCACGCAGGGAGACTTCTTGCATCCAGCCAGTCGACCGGTGGTTTGTCGGTTTTCTGAAGAGTCTTCTCAATTCGCTTACGCAAGCCGCTCAGGTCGTCGGCCGTTGCGGCACCCTGGAGCTTCTCTAGCGCCAACAGGATCGCGTCTCTGACGTTATCATCTTCTTCGTCATCCAGGCGCGCATTTAACAAAGCGGCGGCCTTCTCCGTCCCCAACCCTTTGAGCCAGGCGACTGCAGCAATCCGGGTGTCTGCCTTTCGCGCAGCCCATAATTCCTCCGTTTTAGCCAACCGGGATTCGCCAAGCCTGGCCAGGGTGCTGGCTGCGGCATCGCGGACGGGCCTGGACTTGTGGGACAGCAGTGGCCACAGAGCATCCTCAACCGCCTCCGGGGAGAGGTCGCCCGCGAAGCGAACGGCTCTTGCTACGGAGGCTGCCTCTTTTGAACCAAAAAGCTGGCGCAGTTTCGCGGCAATGCCCGGGATATCGGTATCAGCCTTAATTCCCGACCAGAGCTGCAGAGCATTGAGTTGGACTTCGGCTTGGTCGGTCGCGAAACATGCTTCCAGGAGCGGCAGGGCGCTGCGGCCGAGCCTTTGAACCGCCTGATTCAGGACCTCGTTTTTGTATTCGGTCTGACTCTTGCGACGCCACTGATCGGAATCTAGCGCCGCAGCGAAGTATTTGGTCAGTAGAGCCACCGCAGCTTCACCGCGGTTGGCCAACAGCCAGGAGGCTGACTGTTTTGCCTGTTGCCACAAGCCGATTTCGGCATTCGAGTCTTCCGCGAGCAATTGCTTGGAGGTCAACTGCACCATGGTAGTCTCGAACCTGGCTGGATCCAATTCGTGCAACTTGGTGCCGATCTCAAACTTCGAATACCACCCCTCCACCTCTTCAAAAGCCCGTACTGCCAAAGGCAAGAAATCCTGTGGTGCAAAGTTGAGTGCAACCACCCATGTCTCTGAATTGAGGTGCTTTAGATCTGATGTGGCAACCAAGTCCCTCCACTTTTGCGGCGCGTTCGACATAAACAACTTCGACATGTCCACCGCATATTCAGAGCGTGAGATTTTGCTGAGGAGGTCCTTTAACGTGTTCTGCTCAAGGGCGAGCAAGAAGTCGCCAGCTGGAGTGGGCGCATTCGATGCTTCACACAGCGGGCGAACATACTGTGCTACCTGTTCCGCGAGACACTGCTTCGGACAACCGACCGTAAGCAAAAGGGCGCAGGCTTTGGAGAATTCGGCGGTGTCTGCCCCCTCCCGCATTGTGCGCTGCTGGATCCAATTGCCAACAGCCTGGGGATGTTCGGCGACACAGCATGCCTGCAGGAACCTTTTTCCCTGGTCGTCGATTTGGCTTGGGATTGGTAACGCAGAGAGCAATTCGGCAGGCAGCCAGCTGTGATCCGAGAATTTCGGCAGCTTCTTCAGTTGCTTTTCGTCACCGGTAAGGACGAATTGTTTCCACGCCGGGTTTTGCCATTCCTTCCACCACCCTTTGGCTGCCAGCGTTTCGAGGGCTTCGATAATCGTCGCCATAAGACTGATCCTCTGAATAACCCGGCGAGTCTTACCATTTTCTAAATTGCTCCGCGACAAATAAACGCGTGAATTTCGCGGGATTCAGTGATTGCTCAATGGTTCGGCATTGAATGCTAAAAGGTTGCGTGGTCCAGACGCTCAAATTAACTCAATCTCGCGCGGGTTCCCAATGCCAACCCCCATCGGGCCAAGCCATCGAACCGGAGACTCTTGCGTGATTCAGTTCAGAAAGGCTTGTCAGCCCAGCACAACATAATCGGCCGCCCGGATCACTCTGCCGGATAGGTGACCTTGCCGTCCGGAAGCAGTTGCACACCCGACTGGGTGAGTCGCGCGATTACAGCGCCGATGTTGGCTTCGGTGGCCTGTTCGCCAAGTTGGGCTTTGATGGAGGCGGTCAGGGCCTTCACCCTCCGGGGTTTCGCTTCCTTCTGCTTCAAAAGTGTTTCGGCCACCTTTTTCAGCTTTTCCATGGGCGATTTGGGGGCTGCTGCGCCCACTCCGGGAACTTCCTTGAGCGCATCCAGCCTCTCGCAAGCAACCCCTTGCGTCTTCAGATGCGCAACGAGCGGATCAAACCCCTTGTCCTTCGAAATCACGTAGAACTTCACCCCGGGATTCTCGACCGACAGGCGGCCAATGTAATAGGCAATGTGAAAATCAAGCGCGTTGTGTCCGGCGCCCTGGATGCGGAGGTATTCCACATCCCGCCCAAACGGCTGCAGCTCGGCAACAAAGTCCAAAGGCAACTTTGATTGGTTGGCTCCACAGAAGATCCTTGTTGTAAAAGGGCGGCCGCGAAGCTGCCCCAAATCCCTGGGCTGAACGTTCTCGAAGTCGATCAGGATAATGTTCTTTTTCACGCTTTAAACAGACCGGGTGCGATTGTATGCGTGCCGTCAAAGCGCGGCAATCGCGCGCTGCCCATCGTGAATCGGCGCGGCTGAGATGTGTCCGCGCGATGGCGGCTGGTGTGCAAAAGTCCCAGTGCATCAGAATGCAAATGATGACAAATCGTCATATCAGGCGCATGAAATGCTGATACAGGTATTTAGTCGCCTGTTATGCCGAGTAGTAAATATATCACTAAGCGCCGTTTATGACGATTTAGTTGACTTTTGCACATTTGTTCGCCATAAATGACGCGTTATGAGATTGGCAATTTATGCCACGGATGACGCTGTCCTGCGCGAGTTGGGTGGCCGGCTGGCCCGGCTGCGTCTGGATCGGAACCTGACACAGGCCCAACTGGCGGAGCGAGCCGGCGTGTCGAAGCGGACGGTGGAGCGGCTCGAATCCGGGAGTGTGGCCACTCAGTTATCCGGCTTCATTCGCGTGTGCCGGGTGCTCGGCCTGGTTGAGCGCTTTGATCTGCTTGTTCCGGAGCCGGCGCCGAGCCCGATCGAGCAGCTCAAGCTGCGCGGACGGCGGCGGCAGCGGGCATCAACGCGAAAACGAGCCAGGGCTGTCTCGGGGAAGTGGCAATGGGGAGATGAATCATGACGCTGGCAGAGGTCAGACTTTGGGGGCGAACGATCGGCGCGGTTTCGCTTGAGGACGGAGGCCGCGTTGCAGCTTTCCAGTATGATCCCGCATTCGCGGCGAGCGGCATCGAGGTTTCGCCCATCACGATGCCGTTGAGAGACGGGGTTTATCTCTTTCCGGATTTGCCGGAGCAGACCTTTCATGGGCTGCCGGGCCTGCTGGCCGATTCGCTCCCGGACCGTTTCGGCAGCGCGCTGATGGATGCGTGGCTGGCGACACAGGGTCGCGCGCCGGAGAGTTTCAACGCCGTCGAGCGCCTCTGCTACACGGGGGCGCGCGGCATGGGCGCGCTGGAGTTCGTGCCGGCTTTGGGGCCAAAGCCGAAAACGGCGAAGAAGATCGAGATTGATGCGCTGGTGAGCCTGGCCTCTGAAATCCTGAGCCAGCGCGGGAGCCTGAGAACCAGTTTTGCGAGCGACCGCAGGAAGAACGCCTTGAACGACATTCTTCGCGTTGGCACCTCCGCCGGCGGGGCGCGAGCCAAAGCGGTTATCGCATGGAATCCGGAAACCAACGAGGTCCGCTCCGGCCAGGTACAGGCCGGAAACGGCTTCGGCTACTGGCTGTTGAAATTTGACGGGGTCACCGGGAACAAAGACAAGGAACTTGAAGACCCGAAAGGGTATGGCGCGATCGAATACGCGTATTCCCTGATGGCCAAAGCGGCGGGTGTGACGATGAGCGAGTGCCGACTGCTTGAGGAGAGCGGACGGCGGCACTTCATGAGCCGGCGTTTTGACCGGCTCGAAGGGGGCGGGAAGCTTCACATGCAGTCGCTGTGCGCCCTGGCGCATTTCGATTTCAACCAGGCGGGGGCATATTCCTACGAGCAGGCGTTGTTGACGATCCGCCGGTTGAACCTGCCGATGGAAGCCGTGGAGGAGCAGTTCCGGCGCATGACATTCAACATCATCGCGCGCAACCAGGATGACCACGTCAAAAACATCGCCTTCCTGATGGACAGGGCCGGCCAGTGGTCGCTGGCGCCGGCATTTGATGTCACTTACAGCTACAATCCGTCCGGACGTTGGACGGCTGTGCATCAAATGACGCTGAATGGCAAGCGCGACGGATTCACGCTGGCCGATTTTCGCGCCTGCGCCAAGAGTGCCCTGATGAAGCGCGGACGGGCTGAGGCTATCGTGGAAGAGGTTCGCGCCGCTGTCGCAAAATGGCCGGAATATGCCGGGCGGGCGCAGGTGCCGGCCAACTGGCGCAAACAGATCCAGGGCGCTCATCGGCTGAAAATTCCGCACGCATGACAGCCCGGCTTCCACTCAGGCGCCCTGCAGGCAACCCGCGATGGCGCCTGTTTCTGCGCGGCTCATATCAGACCCTGCCTTGCATTTTCCGGCCGCGCGCCAAACAGAAGCGCTGCCATGTCGAGTGCCGATAACCATGATGCCATGCCAAAACACTCCCGGCCTGAGTTAACAATATAACCAATGTCCACAGCACCACATCAGCCTGTCGTCAAGCCGCGCGGCGGATGGTGGGTCGCCTGCCAGGGCGCACTCCTGCTTGCCACTTTTCTATTTGGCCTCTACTGGAGAAATGACCAGGGCAGGCATCCTTTCCCGGCCGCTTGTTTCCTGCTGATCGGCGCATTATGCGGGATTGCCGGGACGTGGAGCCTGGGCCGGAACCTCACACCCTTCCCCCGACCGGGCCGCGACGCGACATTGGTGCGAACGGGCATTTACGCCTTTATCCGTCATCCGCTGTATGTCGCCGTGTTCTGCGGTTCTGTGGGCTGGGCCCTGGCGCTGGGAAGCATTCCCGCGCTCGTGGTCGCGCTGGCGCAAGCCCCGTTCTTCGATGCCAAAGCCCGCCAGGAAGAACGCTGGCTGCGCGAGCACTTCGCCGAATACGCGGATTACGAGAGGCGCGTCCGGCGCTTCATCCCCTGGATTTACTGATTCAGAACGGCCGTGATGCCCCGTCCCAGCAACGGCAGAACCTCGTCCGCTTCGCGTTGGGAATAGTTGAACACGGTGAAACCGCCCGTGCGATGTTTCCGCGTGATCAGGATCTGCTGAATCACAAGGTCCGTGCCGAACCGCGAGCCGGCTGTGCTCAGGCCGATGCCGGGGTAGAACGGTGTTTTCCCCACCCACTCCTTCTGGCGTTTCACGAGGTTTTCGAACCGCCGGTCGCTGGTTGAATAATCCATCGGGCACACAAAGTCCATGTACCCCTTCTCGCACCAGAGTTTCCAGTCCTGCGCAACGTTGTCGCGGTCCGTGCTCCATTCGGAGAAGACCGCTGCCGAGATTTTTGTGCCGGGCCGAACCGCGCGCACCTGTTCGCTGACGGCTTTGACAACGGCTGTGATGTTGTCCCGCCGCCACTGGTGCCAGCGGGTCTTGTCCGGACCCCGCAACAGCGCCGGCCAGTCGCTCACTTTCAGGCCGGTGGCCTCCTGGAACTTCTGCTTGCAGCGCTCGCAAAAGCAATGCTCGGTGTCCGGGTAGCGAATGTAATCGAAATGCACGCCGTTGATCTCGTAATTGCGCGCAAGCTCGATCATGGCGTCAATCTCGAGTTGCCGGTTGGCGGGGTGGCTCGGGCACAGCCAGTCTTTTTCCCCGCCGCGAATATCCGTCTGCAAGCGCCCTTCGCTGCGCATGCGGTTCTTGAACTCAGGCGGCGCCGGGCTCCCCAGATACCAGTTCACCTTCCACACGTGCATTGCGACTCCATGCTTCCGGCACGCTTCGAGACACTCGCGCACCTGGTCGGGTTTGCCTTCCATGCCCTTAGCCTGCGGCAGGTATTTGCTCGGGTAAAATGCCGCGCCGCCCCAGAGCATGTTCGGCAGGATGGCGTTGAAACCATTGGTCTTGAGGGTTCGAATAGATTCATCCCACGTGCGTCCGGCCACGCCAAACCCACTGTGACACCAGAACGCCCGGAACTCGTTGGGCTCCGATTCCTGTGCCAGGCAGTAGGCCTCGCGGACTTTCGCCGCAGCTTCCGCGGCAACCTCCCATGCCCGGCCATATTCCCTGGCCCCAAACGCCTGAAGCGCTTTCTCTCGAAGGTTCGTGCCGTCCCGCAGCGCGCTTTGTGCCAAAGGTTTTTCTCGCGACAGTTGCCCCAGGCGGTTCGTCAGCGCTTCAAACGAAGGAAACAGCCCCGTCTCCGAAATCCTGGCGATTTGTCTCTCGGCTGGGATGCGCCACAGGTCCGGCTCGAGCCGTCCGGCGGCGCGGATCAGCATCCGGCCCCAGGCGGCGCGATCCGACCATGCCGGGCGCTCTGGAAGCAAAACAAAATTACTGCTATTCAGCGCCGGGCGCACTTTCGCGGGCAGAGCCTCAAGCGCAATGACTTTCCCGCCCGCCGCGATGTATTGGCCCAGAACCTCCGCCCCCGCATCCGAAAGCGCAGCGCCGCCCGGAACCACCGCGACCTTCGCCTTGCCCAGCTCCGCGACGGTCGTATCTCCCTGGTCCAGGGTCACACACGTCAGTCCGCCATCGGTCAGCGCGGATGCGAGTCGTTGCGCGAGCGCCTGGTTATCGCGGCCCTGGCCGCCCTGTGCTCGTTGCAGCACGGCAACGCGCGCATCAACCCCCAGCACTCCAGTCTGTCGCAAAGCGGCCACAGAAAACTCCGTGTCCTCTTCCCGCAATTTCCAGGCGGATATGCGAATCGTCTGGATCTTGTCCCACCCGCCCGGATCACCCTCGATGTGAAAGTCCGATTTCAACAGCCGGATTGTTTCCCACCGGTCGGTATGCTCCGGGAAGAACATGCCCGTGTACCAGCCGTTCTTACCCTGAAAATAGATTGCGAAATACTGGATCGGGTCGAAATTCCGGCACCGGATCTCGAACTCGATTCCTGCGGCGCTCGAAAGATCCAGCGCAACCCGCTGGTCCCAGGACGCCCGCTCGACTTCCGGCGCGCCTGAAAACCTGCAGCGCAGCCGAAGCGCGGGCACCTGCTTGCCCACCACCAGTTCGGCCGGCACCGAGCCGTTCATGGGCTCCCATCGGGCCAGATCGGCAGGCCGGATTGATATGCTTTCCTCCAGGGTTCTCACAGCGGGCCCGGCCGCGTGGCACAAAGCCGCGTTTATGAGCAGTCCCAGGAACACGGCGGTTGCAGGGCAAAGTCGTCTAATCATAATGTCTTATCGAACCAGAAATCACCGGGATTACAAGCCGCAGTGAGCCGCCAATCTCGCAGGGACAATCCATGTCAACACCGCCGGCAGCCGCACGCGGGTCAGTCCTCCGCCCGCTCGCCATGCGGCGCCATCTTCACCAGCTTCGGATCGAACTGGCCCAAAACGGTGACCAGATCCTTTTGAGCGGCCATGACCTCGTGGATGTTCTTATAGACCATTGGCGCCTCGTCCAGGCCGGCGGAAATCAACGTCACGCCCTTGTCCCGAAGCAGGGCGCTCACTTTTTTCCACTGCAGGGTTTTTGTTGCCTGGGTGCGGCTCATCACGCGGCCCGCCCCGTGCGAGGCCGAGTTGAGCGACTCGGGATTCCCCTTGCCGCTCACGACAAAGCCGGGCGACGCCATTGAGCCCGGAATGATCCCGAGCACGCCCTGTCCCGCCGGCGTCGCGCCTTTGCGATGCACAATGACCTCCTTCTCCACTCCGTGGATCACGTGCCGCTCTTTCCAGGCGAAGTTGTGATGGTTTTCGAGATCGAGCAGGACCTCCGCGCCGAGATTTGCCGCCACATGTTTATGAATCAGGCCGTGGTTCGCCGCCGCGTAGCGGCCCATTAGCTCCATCGCGGCCCAATACTCCTGTCCCTCCCGGGAATCCAGCGACAACCAGGCCAGGCGCTTCAATTCGTTGGGAAGATCCTTGAATTGGCTGAATGCCAGTTTGCTGTAGTAATCGCAAACCGCGGCGCCCGTTCCGCGGCTGCCGCTGTGGGACAAGAGGGCAAGATACGTGCCGGGCTCGAGTCCGTGGATCTGACCGTGGTTCGTGAACAGGCCAAACTCCACGAAATGATTCCCGCTGCCGCTGGTCCCGAGCTGCGCCCATGCGCGGTCTTTGTTCTGCCGCGTCACCGGGCTCACGTCCCAGTCCGCATCCATCACGTCGTGGCTGCGGCGGTTTTTGAACGTGGCGCCCACGCCAAAGCGCGTCTCCGCTTCAATGGCGCGGGTGAGCCGCTCCGGATGCCGTTCCAACTCGCGCACCGGAAGATCCAGCACGGTCATTTTCATGCGGCACGCGATATCCACCCCGACCGCATACGGAATCACCGCATTCTCCGTGGCCAGCACCCCGCCGATCGGAAGGCCGTAGCCCACGTGCGCATCCGGCATGAGCGCACCCGCCACAGCCACAGGCAGAAGGCACGCCTTCTCCATTTGCATGACGGCCTCATGCTCCAGTCTTTCGCCCCACTGGCGGTATTTGACCGGTTCAGTCCGGGGCGGCGGCGGCGCGCCCGCAATCGCCCTGGCCAGTTCCTTCCGCATCGGGTCCTCCGCAAACAGGGCCGGGTTGGCGACGATCGCCTTCAACTCCTCCTTCAGCTTCGTCTTGTCCCCGCCGCCCAGGATGAACTGCGAAACAAAGTCGGTCGCCCGCCGGGCAGCCTCACCCAGGGGAATTCCGAGACGAATAAAATCTTTGGTGTTCATGCTGCTTTCTGCTGCCTGCCAATGACGATAAACTATTCCAACAGTTCAAGGCAGGCCATCCTTGTTAGGGGGCTGCGTGCACTTCGGTCAACCTGTTGCGGACACGGAGTGCGCGGCGGGTTGAACTGAAGCGCCCTCCCAAAACCAGGCCGGCAACGGCGGCGTGATGCGCAAAGCCGAAAGATCAGCCTTCAGTTTTGGTCTGATGGCGTTTAGCATGCTCGAATGATTTCCGAGGCTCCAGAAGCAGGCTTTCTCAGGCGGATCGAATCTCACTGCCTCACCTTGTGCCTGGCCAATTGGCAGGATCCGGACGGGCCTATGCGCCTGAATCGCGGGCTCCCGGGCACGAACCTGCGGAAGGCCAATTTCTTTCAGAACACCCGCCGGTTTCTTGTCGCCCTGCAGGAACAAGGCGGCACCGAGGCGACGGCCACGGGCAATCTCAACCGGGTTTTCGTGAGGCACATGTTCGAGTGTATGACACTGCCGCCGCTGATCCGCGAGACCATGATTCGGATTAACAAGGTTTTCAACGAGAATGACCTGTGGGATCTGCACCGGGTCCGGGTGGTCAGCGAGTTGGCAGGATTGGTTCGCCGACGGTCCAGGCATTTTAAGCTGACCAAAAAGGGGACCGCCCTGCTGGCGGACGATCGCGCAGGCGAGCTGTACTACACGCTGTTCGTCGCATATTTCCGGGAGTTTGATCTGCACTACGATTTCAACTTTCGGGATGTCCCTGGCATCCAGAAAACCATGGCCGTCATTCTTTGGAGGATTGACGATGCGTTGACAGAGTGGCTTCCCGTGGAGGGACTGGCTCCACGCATTTTGCTCCCCAAGGTCCTGGATCAGATCCGCAACGCAATGGTCTCCGAGCATGACAGGGAAGAATGGATTCTCTCCGGCTACGTGCTGGAACCACTTTACCGCTTCGGGCTCATTGAAAAGCGGGTTGAAAGCGATTGGCCACGCATTGATGAGAAAGACGCGGTTCGCATCACGCCGCTGTGGAAGAAGTTTATATCGTTCCGGCCGTTTGGCTGGTGACCGGAAAACAGGCGTGACCGGGCGTTGGCGCGCCTTTGGGCCCGTCGCTGATGTCCCGTTCAAAAAAGTCGCCAATTGATTTCATTCGTGGCAGCTTTCCCGCAATGATGAGCCGGCCTTTTCCCGCATGCTTCGCCGTTTTCCTGCTTATCGCGAGCTTTGCGCCTGGCATCACCGCCGCTGCCGAAACATCCCGCCCGAAACTGCTGATCATCGCCCCGGAAGCTTTTGTGTCCGCATTAGACGAGTTTGTCCGGCACAAGCAACAGACGCTGCCGACCCGGGTGGAAGCGCTCGAGAATGTGCTCCAGACCGGGGCGGGCGCGGACGCCCCGGAAAAGCTGAAGCGTCATCTTTACGACAAGTGGCGCACCGAAGCATTCGGGTATGTGCTGCTGGTCGGCGATGTGGATCGGATGCCCGTCCGGTACATGGTCCTGGACCGCATCACGCCCGCGGCGTTCGACTATGCTTTTTACCCGAGCGATTTGTACTACAGCGACCTGGCCGGGC
>CAYNZC010000049.1:0-5544 GCA_964401575.1 uncultured Verrucomicrobiota bacterium | reverse complement strand
TGGGTGGACACGCGGGCGCTCATGCATCGCCTGGCGGACAAACTCAGCGCACGATGGCAGGTGCACCGAAGACTCTACGGAAACCTGCCGGGGCGGCCTCGCACCCCGCCACCCGGCCACGAGCAGTTGATCGCGCTCTTCAACGAAGGACTCGGCCTGGCCCTGCACACGGGACACGGCCAGCCCGGTTCCTGGGAAAAATGTTTCTCGATCCGGGATATGGATCGCATGACCAACACCGCCGTCCTGCCCGTGATCATGTCCGCCGGGTGCAGCACCGCTTCCTTCGCGCCGCTGGCGCCTTACGACGCGTACGTGGACGTGAACGGAAAGGAACACGCGGGCACGGACAACAAGGAGGTTTTCACGGAGCCGCCGCCGCCGCCCGCGCCCATCCAGACAGGCAGGTTCAACCCCACCGGGCTTGGCGAGCAGGTGCTGAAGCGCAACGACCGCGGCGGCGTGGCCTACATCGGGTGCAATACCGGCAGCCAGCCGTGTGCGCTGACGCTCCTCGAGGGATTCGTTGATGCGGTCGCGCGGCCGGGCGAACGGCGCCTGGGCGATTGCTGGACCAATGCGATCCGCCACTACGTGTCCGCCGAACGCCTTGCAACACTCAAGCCGAGCGACGGATGGTATCCGCCAAGCATCTTCTTCCAGGGCATGAAGTTTATGCTGTTTGGCGATCCAAGCCTGCCGCTGCCCTGAACCTGCCCTCGCCCGGTCCTTCCGTGAATTGGCTCGATTCCAACGACCGTGTACCTGTAGCTTTCACGCCCAGGAATGGAGCAGGACCAAAAAGCCGCCGAACATCCCGCCGCAGCGCCGTGGCCGGCAGGGACCGGGGCGCATGCCTTCCTGACCCTCACCCGCGCCGAACAACTGCCGACCGTTTTTTCGAATTGTGTTGCCGGGTGGTGGCTGGGTGGCGGCGGCAACCCGGCAAACCTCTTCATCGTGTCCGGGGGAGCGATTCTTGTTTTTCTGGGCGCAAGTTTGCTGAGCCACGCCTTCGGGCTGTCTTTTGACCGCCAGCACCGGCGCGAGCATGCCGCGCCCCTCGGCAAGGTGGGATTGCGCACGCTCTGGCGCGTTGGCCTGCTGCTGCTGGTTTTCGGCACGATCGGGATGCAATGGCCCGGCAGGGTCACCGGCGGCCTGGCGATGATCCTGGTGTTCGTGGCGGTGCTGCGCAGCTCGATGCACCGGCTGCTGCCGTTCTCTCCCGAACTGCTTGGCCTTTGCCGATTCCTCCTTTACGTGCTGGGAGCCTCAACCGCCAGCCGGGGCATTACCGGCAACGCCATGTGGTGCGGCATCGCACTCGCCATTTATGTGTCCGGGTTCGAGTCGCTCGATGCCAGGGACTCGGGTCTCAAGCGCGCGTGGCAGGTCACCGCGTTGGCTACCCCCCTGGTTCTTGCGGGATTGATGAACGCGGGCGCTTACATGCCAACCGCCGCCATGCTGGGCGGAATCCTGCTTTGCTGGACGGTGTTGTCGTGGCATTCGTCGCTGACCGCCGCCGCGCCGGCGCAGGCAGGCGCGAACCTTTTCACCTGCGGCATGGTGCTTGCCGACATCCTGGCCGCCTGCCCGGCGCCGGTGGCCCAATGGCAGGCGGCCCAATCGGCCCCGCGAGATCTGTTGCAGGTTTTCGGCGCCCTGTTTTTCAGCTCTCTCGCGCTCCTTCTGACACGGAGCTGGGCCGCCAGGAAACAAGGAGGGAACCTTCCTTTGCGCGCGGATCAGAAACAACGACTCGAGCCAAACCCTCGCGGCTGAGCCCGCCTCCCTTACCGTTTCAGAAACTTTGCCACCGCCTCGGTCCGGGTGCGCACCTGCAGCTTTTCGTAGATGCGGCGGATGTAGGTGTGGACGGTCTCGTAGCTGATGCCCAGTTTCTCGGCAATTTCCTTGTAGAGAAATCCCTGGCTCAGAAGATCCAGCACCTCCTGCTCGCGCTGGGAAAGATTCTCGGTCGGCTGCGCCGAGGGGCCTGATTTTTGGAAGGATTGGACCACCTTTCGCGCGATGTGCGCGGTCATTGGCGACCCGCCGTTTTGCACGTCACGAAGGGCCTGGAGCAGTTCGGGCGTCTTGGTGCGCTTGAGCATGTAGCCCGAGGCGCCCGCCGCCAGAGCATTGAAGATGTTCTCGGTATCCTCGTAAACCGTGAGCATCACCGCCTGGATTTTCGGCGCCGCCTGTTTGAGCTGCCGGACGCAATCCACGCCGTTGATCCCGGGCAGGTTGATGTCCATCAGAACCACATCCGGCGCGTCTTTTGGCAGGTGTTGAAGCGCCGTCTCGGCGTCGCCATAGTGGCTGACACACCGGAAACCCTCCGACCTGTTCAACACCCGCGCCAGCGTGGTCCGCAACTGCTCGTTATCTTCAACAATCGAGACCGTGATCGGCATGAGGAACAGTGTTCATTTTGCCGCCCTCCGTCAAGCCGGCGGGCAATGCATCGCAAGCGCCAGCCGCCCCGCCCGGGCGCCGCAATACGGGCTTCACTTTTCGCGCTTTGCGCCGGCGTGCGTCTCGTAAACATGCGGATGCAGCACGCCCACAAATGGCAGGTTCCGATAGCGCTCCGCGAAATCCAACCCGTACCCGATCACAAACAGGTCCGGTATCTCAAATCCAACATAGTCCGCCTCGATGTTTTCCGTTCGCCGCGCGGCTTTATTCAGCAGCACACAAGTGCGAATGCGGCGCGGCCCGAGCGCCCTCACCTTGGCGGTCACGCGCGACAGGGTCTTGCCTGTGTCCAGGATGTCGTCCACCAGCAGGACATCGCGATTCCGAACCTCCAGGCGCAGCTCTTTGGTGTAGATCAGCTCGCCAGACTCCGTCCCCGAGCCGTAGCTCGATACCCCCATGAAATCCAGCCGCAACGGCAGGGACAGGTGGCGAATCAGGTCGGCAAGAAACATCACCGTCCCGTTCAGCAGCGAAATGACCACCAGCTCCCGGTCCCGGAAGTCGCGCTCGATCTTCCGCGCCAGCAACCGCACCCGGGAGGCGATTTCGCCCTCGGTGATCAGGACGCTTTGAACCTCTTTGCGCCAGCGCGCCGGCACCCGCCCCTTAATTCTGTTGGCCCGCAGTGTTTTCATTAGACAGGCAGTCTCCGGTTCAAGCCAGGTGCCGCAGCACCAGCGCCGCCAGCGTGATCACCAGCAGCAGCCCGCTCGGCACAAATTTTTTCGTCTTTGCCAGCCGGATCCCAAACACAACCAGCAACGCCGCCATCACCACATCGGCGAAGCCCCGCGCGAATCCCGGCGACAGAAAGTTCGGTATCGCGGTAATGACCAGCAACGCCGCTGCCACAACCGACGTGATCAGGGACACCTTGCTCCTGGCCTTGAAAAAGCCGAACAGGCCTCCCCCCACCAGCAGCGCGATATAGATCCAAAGGACTGTGTTTCTCATAGCCCGACCAGCGCCGGATTCTAACGAAGCGGAGGCCGCATTGACACTAGAATTCTTGCGCGCGCGCCGCTTTTGATTAGTCTCGGCGGGACATGGCCAAGGTTCTTGTTGTTGATGATGAGCTGACAGTTTTGCAGGTGCTCTCCGAGATGCTGCGGGCCGAGGGGCACGAGGTCACGCCCTGCGGCAGCGCCGCCGAAGCGCTTAACCAGCTTGCCGCCCAGTCGCCGGACCTGCTCATCACCGACCTCTACTTCGAAAAAGGCGCCGCCGCCGGCCTCGAGATCGTTCAGCGCGCCCGCGAAATCATTCCTCCGCCGGTCGTCGTGGTCATCACCGGCTACAGCTCCGTCCAAACCGCCGTCGAGGCCATGAAACACGGCGCCTTTGACTACCTGGAGAAGCCGTTCAAGCCGGACCAGTTGAAAATGTGTCTCGACCGGGCGCTGTCCTTCCGGGCGGCGCTGAGCGAAACCGCGTTTCTGCGGCGGCAGCTCAAGAAACAGCCCACTTTCAGCCGCATCGTGGGTTCATCCTCAACGATGCTTGAGGTCTATGGAATGATTGATCGCGTCGCAGACACATCCAGCACCGTGCTCATTCTCGGCGAGAGCGGCACCGGCAAGGAACTGGTCGCCCAGGCCCTTCACATCAACAGCCGCCGCAGACAGGGCCCGTTCATTCCCGTGAACTGCAGCGCGCTCCCGGACACGCTCCTCGAATCCGAATTGTTCGGCCACCGCCGCGGCTCGTTCACCGGCGCTTTCACGGATAAAAAAGGCCTGTTCGAGGCAGCCAATGGCGGAACGATTTTCCTCGATGAAGTCGCCTCCATGTCCCCCACGCTCCAAAGCCGCCTCCTGCGCGTCCTCCAGCAGCGCGAAGTCCGCCGCGTCGGGGAAAACCACGCCACTTACGTGGATGTGCGCGTCCTTGCCGCCTCCAATGAGCCCCTCGATAAAAAGGTGAAGGAAGGCAAGTTCCGCGAAGACCTCTTCTACCGCCTCAACGTGGTCGCCATTCACCTGCCCCCGCTGCGCGACCGCAAAGAGGATATCCCCGTTCTAACAGCCTATTTCCTCAGCGGACGCGTTTGCGAGCGCACCGGACGCCCGTTTGCCGTCGCGGAGCGGACCATGCGCTGTCTGCAGAAATACAACTGGCCGGGCAATGTGCGCGAACTCGAGAACGCCATCGAGCGCGCAACGGTGTTGTCGGAAACGCATGTGCTGCTCCCGAAAGACCTGCCGCCATCGGTCGTCCGCAACGCCAGGGCCGCAGACCTCGCCGCCGGCGCCGATGAACCCCTCGCCGAACTGCCCTCTCCCGGGCCGGACGTTCCCACCCACATGTCCTCCGAAACAGCCGAGACGATGGGCGCGGCAAAAGCCGCCGGCAATCTTCAACCGCTCCGGCTCTTCCTCAGAGAGCAGGAACAAACCTACATCGCCCGCGTGGTCGAGGAATGCGGCGGGGATAAGGAGCAGGCCGCAATTCACCTGGGCGTCAGCCTGGCCACTCTTTACAGGAAACTGTCCGGCGAAGATAAGGAATAGTCCAGGGATAGGGTGTCCGGATGGACGGCATCGGGAACCCCCGGCTCGCATTGGAGCGGGAATGGCCTCATTCCCGTTCGCACATCAACAAAGCATTGGCGCGATCACATCCGCCCGGCGCCAAGTGGGGGTGAGGCCACCCCCACTCCTATGTGAATGCGCGGATTGGTCTCAAAGACGGCGCACACCATTTGTGCTGCGACGGCCATCGCACGAGTCCTCACCAACGGCGGTGACTCCGCAAAGGAAAGGCTTCCGAGCGTAATGAGGGGACTGAAAGCATCGGGCGAAAGCCCGGCGTCATCTTGTTCGGCGTGTAAGGACAACCCGCCGTCAGCAAGTCGTCTTCTTCCCAATCGCAGAATGGTAGGCAATCAACGTTGTGCCCCCGATCATAATCATTATTGAGCCAGAACCTGAACGGGTGGTAGTAAGTGGTTGCGTCCTGCCCGGTGTAGGCAAGGTCCATCACCCCATCATGGTTCCCATCGACTGACATGCTAATAACATGGACGACTGCGGTGCCTCTTTCGTTCACCCC
>CAYNZC010000048.1:0-30804 GCA_964401575.1 uncultured Verrucomicrobiota bacterium | reverse complement strand
GTTGATCTGAATTCATTTCGCTGCGCAATTGCGTTGGAGGCTCGATGTCCCGGTGAGGTGGTGGTGTTTTCAAATCATTGAGCACGGGGATAAGCCGCGCCGGTATTCGTGTGTGAGATGACATTATCCTTGAAAGCGATCAGGGTCCCAGCAGAATAGGTTTGGGCACTTCCAAAAGTGCGAACGCGACATGACATTAATGGATGGCCTGGCGGGGCGGCAACGCGCCTGCCGGCTGCCGCAACCTTGGGATCGGACAGAAAGGAACGGCATGGAAGCTGCGCCAAACTGTGGGTGGATCCCTTACACGAAATGAAACAGAAACTTGCTCTTCTCGCTGCGATTCTCCTTGTGGCAATCAATCTGCGAGGCGCTGAACCGTTCTTCTTTGTTCAGCTTGCCGACCCGCAATTTGGGATGTTTACCGAGAACAAGAATCTGGCCCAGGAAACTGCAAACCTGGAATTCGCCGTTGCCACGATAAACCGGTTGCGACCGGCCTTTGTGGTCGTCTGCGGCGATATACTGAACAAGCCGGGCGACCCTGCCCAGTTCGCCGCGTACAAGCGTGTCATGAGCCGGATTGCGCCGGGGATTCCCGTTTATGCGCTGCCGGGAAATCACGATATTGGCAATGCCCCCTCAGCCCGCGATATTGCCACATACACGAACCTCTTTGGCCCTGATTACTACACGTTCCGTCACGGTGGCATGACCGGGATTGTGCTCAACTCGGTCATCATTCACACCCCTACGAATGCTGTGGAAGAATTCGACCGGCAGGAAGCATGGCTGCAAAAGGAATTGAAAGAGGCCAGGCAGGCCGGTGGCAAACACATTGTGATCTTTGGTCACCATCCATGGTTCCTGGAAAGCGCTGATGAACCGAATCAGTACTTCAACATTCCCGGCGAACGCCGCGCCCGTTACCTGGGCTGGTTTCGCGAGGCCGGCGTCAAATATCTCTTTTCAGGTCATTACCATCGCAACGCCGGGGCGGTTGATGGCGGCATGGAAGCGATTACGAGTGGTCCCGTGGGCAAGCCCCTGGCCGAAGGCGTTTCCGGGCTCCGTATCGTGATCGTTCGCGACGACCGGATCGAGCACCGCTTTTACCACTTCGGAGAAATCCCCAACCAGGTGAATTTGCCCGGGAAAAGGGGAAAATAGCCCGATAGCGGCTGCGGCGTTGAGAGATTTGGTTGAAGGATGACGCTCGCAGCGCGAGCAGGGCCACGTGCCATGTGCCATGCTGACAGTGGGGATGTTGGCGGCGCCTCCCGGCGCGTGAAGCCGCTCAGTAATTGCCGAACTCGAGGCCTGCTTCGATGAATGCCTTATAGTTGCGCTCGGTTTCGGGCGCCAGGGGGATGTTGATTGGGGCGGCGGTGGGCATCAGAACGAATCCGCCTTCGTCTTTGGCCTGGTTCATGATTTTCTGCACCTCGGCGCGCACCTGTTGGGGCGTGCCGTGTTCGAGGAGCTTGAGCTCGATGTTTCCCCAGACGGAGACTCCTGCGGATTGGCATCGGCGCTTTACCTCGTGCAGCTCCATGTCGCCGTCCGGCGGGGGTTCGCAAGGGTCAATGCCATCGCACCCGGTTTGCAGGAGCATGTCGAGCACGAGCCCAATCCGGCCATGTGAATGCACGCGGACTTTGCCCCCGCGCGAATGGATCAGGCTTGTCATCGCCGTGACGTGGGGCAGGACGAACCGCCGGAACAATTTTGGCGGGAGGTATGGGGGTGTGAAGAATTCCGGCCCGACGATTCTGTAGAGGTCCACGACGCAGCAATCGAGCTGGCGGCGAAGGTTCTCCATGACGCGTTCCGCGAGGACATCGACCACCCGGGCGAAGTGCTCTGTATCCTCAAAAATCCACATCAGGCAATCCTGGAAAGACATGAGCTCGGCGGCCAGGTAAGCGGGGTCTCCAACGGAGGCCATGATGAGGCCGTGGTCGCCCAGCTCGGCGCGGACGCGCGCGAGGTCTGAAGCGTCGTAGCCGGCGGGTTGATAGGGGACGCTCAGGGCCTTGTCAACGTCGGCAATGTCCTTGCACCAATGCTCGACCTGCCAGGTGGTATAGACCTTTGGCGCGCGTTGAGTTGCCGAGCGGAGGGGGCCTTTTGGTGTGTGAATAATTTGCGTGGTGCGTTCGAATTCGCCGCTCTGCTCAGTGCTTGCGTCCATGCGGACGGGATAATCCGAGCAAAGGAAACGCTCATGGCAGGTGTATTGATCCGTCATGCTGCGTGGATTCCAGTTGGTGATGCAATCCGTGTGCGCGCGGATAAACTCCATGAGCGCGGTGTAGCTGGGTTGGTTGTTGTACCAGTCCCGGCTGTTTCGACCCGCCAGTTCGTAGGTATTGATCGGGACGCGGTCGGGCACCCCTCCGGCGAGGGCTGTGAGCAAGCGGCGGCGGCTCGTCCAGGCACCATTTTCCATGGCGCGATACTGGCGCGGGGAGCCCGGTCCATCAAGGGAGAATTCAGCGCTGGCAATCCGGGACGTGATTTTTCAAACTGGCGCATGGCGTTTTACGCGCTAACCATCTTTACCGGGGCGTTTCTTCTGTTCCTCGTTCAACCGCTTATTGGCAAGTATATCCTTCCGTGGTTTGGGGGCGGGCCGGGCATCTGGACCACGTGCATGCTGTTCTTCCAGGTGATGCTTGTCGGCGGCTACGCTTATGCGCATGGCGTGTCGCGGTGGCTGAAGCCGCGTGGCCAGGTGGTGATTCAGATCATCCTGGTCCTGGCTGCCCTGGCCTCGCTGCCCATCGTGCCATCCGACCACTGGAAGCCTTCGGCGATGGACGATCCGACCCTGCGGATTCTTGCGCTCCTGGCGGCGACCATTGCTGTGCCTTACCTTGTGCTGTCCTCCACCGGTCCGCTGATCCAGCATTGGTTTGCCCTGTCCCATCCGGGGCGGTCGCCGTACCGGCTTTTTGCGCTGTCGAATGCGGGAAGCCTGATTGCGCTGGTGAGCTACCCGTTTTATTTCGAGAGCCACTTTACGCGGAAGACGCAGGCGATCCTCTGGAGCGCCGGCCTGGCGCTGTACGCGGTGTTTATTGGTCTTTCGGCCTGCAAACTGTGGCGGGCGTCGGCAGGGGAAAAAGAGAGTTCAGCGGCTGCCGCGCCGGAGACAGGTGTGGCGGAGTCTTCCGCGGCGGTGGAGAGTCCGGTGAAACCTGCGGCAGTGGTGTTGTGGTTGCTGCTGCCGGCCTGTGCTTCTGCGCTGCTTTTGGCGACCACAAACAAGCTTTGCCTGGATGTGGCAGTGGTGCCTTTTTTGTGGGTGTTGCCGCTGGCCCTGTACCTGTTGAGTTTCATTGTGGCATTCGACAACCCCCGCTGGTACTCGCGCGGCCCGTTCACAGTGGCTCTGGTGTGCGCGCTGGCGGCATTCTGCTGGGCATTAGCTGAGGGCAGTGACTGGCCTGTGTGGCGCCAGGCAGTGACGTATGGCAGCGCCTTGTTTGTGTGCTGCCTCGTCTGCCACGGCGAGCTGTATCGGCTCCGCCCCCCGACGCGTCATTTGACCGGGTATTACCTCTTGATTTCGGTGGGTGGCGCCCTGGGTGGCGTGTTTGTGGCTTTGGGCGCGCCGGTATTGTTTTTGGACTATTATGAATTGCATTGGGCACTGGGGGCGTGCGCGGTGTTGTTTGTGGTTTCGCTGGGCCTGGCGCGGGTGAGGTTGCCGGCGCTGGTCCTGCTGAGCCTCGGCGCGGCCGGGCTGGCAGTTGTGCTGTGGCGGGGCGCGAGGGAGACCGATCCAGATGTGATGTACAAGAGCCGCGGTTTCTATGGTGTGCTGACCGTTTTCAACTATCACCGGGATGATCCCGAGTCGCACCATTACGTGCTCCAACACGGAAGGATTACGCATGGCCTGCAATTCACCGATCCCGACCAGTCGCAGTGGGCGACGACCTATTTCGGGCAGGAGACGGGGATCGGCATCGCGATGCGCAGTTTGCCGCCGGGTCCGTCCCGGGTTGGCATTGTGGGCCTGGGCACCGGCACCCTTGCCGTTTATGGCGAGGCGGGAGATCACTTGAAGTTTTACGAGATCAATCCGCAAGTGGAGAAAGTGGCGCGCTCGCCGTTCACGTACATCAAGGATTCAGCGGCGCAGGTTGAGATTGCCAGGGGTGACGCCCGCCTGGTGATGGAGAGAGAGCCTCCGCAAAACTATGACATACTGATACTGGATGCGTTCAGTAGCGATTCCATTCCCGTGCATCTTTTGACGCGGGAGGCCATGCAGCTTTACGAGCGGCACCTGGCGCCGAAGGGTATTCTGGCGATTCACATTTCGAACCATTATCTCGATTTGCAGCCGATTGTCCGGAAGCTGGCGGAGGCTTTCGGATTCAAGTATGCGCTATTGGACTACGAAGAGCGGGATCAATCCTGGTGGGTTTACTCGGCCACATGGATGCTTTTGTCCAAGGACGATACCGTGCTGAAGACCGATCTGATTCAAAACGCCGCATCGAACGTTGAACCCCTGCCGCCGGAGACGCAGCTTTGGACGGATGACTTTGCGAGCCTGTTTCCCATCCTGATGCGTGAATAAGGAAGGGGCGGCCGAAGCCGCCCCCGGTGTCGTATGGATTGCGCGTTAAAGACGCGTTATTCGATTGCGATTTTACGGGGTTTAACCCTTTCGGATTTTGGCAGCGTGAGTTTCAGGATGCCCTGATCCATGCGGGCGACGATCCTGGAGGTGTCTATCGCAGGATCGAGCTCGAACACCCGGCGGAAATCCGCCTCGAGGCACTCGCGCAGGAGGGGTTCGCCTTCGATCCTCTCCCGGGTGCGGTGTCCGAGGATTGTCAGGGCATTGCCTTCGAGGGTGACCTCGATGCCGTTCTTGTTGACGCCGGGCATCTCCGCCTCGACAACATAGCCTTCCTGGTTCTCGAAAATGTTGACCTCCGGCATGATGTAGGACGGTGGGCAGACGTTTTCGTTTGTGCGCGGTTCTTTTTGCAGCGTTGCTTTCATAAATGTTTTTCTTTGATTTTGTGTGTCCGGCGGCGAGTGCCGCCGGAGAGTTGTTGGTCAGTTGATGTTCACGTTGATCTGCTTCGGTTTGGCTTCCTCAGCTTTTGGCAGCGTGACTGTCAGGACGCCGTCCTTGTACTGAGCTTTTATTTTGTCCACTGCCACCGGTGTGGGCAGCACAACGGATCTTTGGAAGCGTCCGAAGAAGCGCTCGGAGCGATACATTTCCTCGTCCTTGTGAGACTCCTCGTGCTTGCGCTCGCCGGAGATGCTCAGGGTGTTTTCGTGGAGAGACACATCAATGTCTTCCTTTTTCATTCCTGGCAGTTCGGCGCGAACCACCACGTTGTCTTTTTGTTCGTAAATATCCAGCGCAGGGGACCAGCCGCCGAAGACGTTATGCTGGCGCGCGAACTCAGCCAGCGGCGCTTCGAACAAGCGATCTATTTCATCGTGCAGACTCGAAAGCCTGCCGAATCCCAGCGCGGGCCAATTTACTTCAGGTCGTTGCCATCGAGTTATGTTCATAATATGCATCCTTTCTATTTATGTTTAAAATCAACGGAATATACTAAGCTGAGGACGTGCCAATGTTTTGAATATTCAGAAAGCATTTAGCTATAGATATTTAAGTATTTAAGTCGAATGTATTACGATGGGTATATGAGCATATATGACACAATGTGCCACGCTCGTAATGCGCCAATATGGCACACTTAAAACAAAAAAAGAACCGGGAGTGAAAACTCCCGGCTGGTAGTGAGAGAATTCTAGTCGAATGCGTGGCCGGCGCAGCAGAGGACGTCGCGAACCTTGTGGCGGACGAGTTCTTTTACGCGGATGCGGGCCGGGCCGAGGTATTTGCGTGGATCGAATTCCTTGGGGTTTTCCGAGAACACCTTGCGGATGCCGGCAGTGAGGGCGAGGCGGAGATCGGTGTCGATGTTAACTTTGGCGCAACCGATTCTGCGGGCGACTTCGATATCGGCTTCGGGGACGCCTGCTGCGTCGGCGAGTTTGCCACCGTATTGATTGATTTCCTCCACGAGGTCTTTTGGAACGCTGGAAGCACCGTGAAGGACGAGAGGGTAATCGCCGAGGCCGGCGTCCATGAGGGCCTTTTTGATGGCTTTCAGGCGTTCGAGGTCCAGGTGTTGCTCGCCTTTGAACTTATACGCGCCGTGGGAATTGCCAATGGCCACTGCCAGGGAATCAACTCCGGACTCGCGCACGAAATGCACAGCCTCTTGAGGATTGGTGTAATGTCCCTGGGTGGAATAGTTTCCGCCCTCTTCGCCCTCGTCGAATTGGGCGCCGACGAGGTGTCCGAGCTCGCCCTCGACAACGCAGTTGTGCTTATGCGCGTATTCCACGACCTTTTTGCAGATTTCGACGTTTTTCTCGAAGGGTTCATGGCTGGCGTCAATCATGACGCTGGTGAAACCCTCATCGATGCAATCTTTGCAAAGCTCGAAGGAATCGCCGTGGTCGAGGTGAACTGCGATGGGGATATTTGACAGGCTGACGGCGGCCTCAATGAGCCTCTTAAGATAGACCGGGTTGGCGTATTGGCGGGCGCCTTTGGAGATTTGCAGCATGACGGGGGCTTTTTCCTCCTCGCAAGCCTCGATGATGGCCTGTAGCAACTCCATGTTGTTCACGTTAAAGGCGCCGAGGGCGTATTTGCCTTTCAGCGCCTTGGCGAACAAGTCTTTCGTATGTGTGAGTGGCATAAAAATTCTTCCCGATAATGATGAATGGGCGCGCTGGTTATTGCGACCGAGTATGGATGGTAGTCAAAACTGTCCGGGAAATGCAACGAAGAATAAAGTTAGAGGGATGGCTCGATGGCCCCAATGACGGCGAATTCTCGCTTTGGCGCATCCTGTTGAGTTCAGGACCTGGAGCCCGGGAGGGAGTGAGGTGCGGGGCAATTATCCGCCGACACCGCTCAGGTTTTTCGTTATCAACACTGGCCATTTGGGGCGCTCAAGGGATCATGGTGCGGTAGAACCGCATGGGATGCTCCGGAGAGCCGGGATCGCTCCATTCGAACAGGTTGGTTCCGGTGCTGTTAGTTGCCACAGGAACCCATGATCCCGGCTGAAGATCCGGGGAACATTCGATGACGTACATCTGTCCGTCTGGGGCTGAGAATGTGAGCAGGGCCTCACCGCCGGATTGTTTGGAGATGAGACTTAGCGATGGTAACTGGCCTGGGAGGACATAGACGTCCATGCCGGCTGTATCCTGCGCGCCGAAGGCGTCGGTAACGGCAAAGCTGAAGTGATTTGGGCCTGTATTGCTTGATTGAGGAATGCCGGAGAGCACGCCCTGGGTGTCCACCTGGAGCCAGTTGGGGCCGGAAAGCTTGCTGAAGGTGACGGAGCCGTTGTCGTCGAAAACCAGGCTGGCGAGGCTGTCGTTCATGCGAGTTCCGGCCCGAACGGAAGCGGGTGCGGGGTCTGAAATGAATACCGGCGCGGTGTTTGAGTGGAGCGCTGCGATTTGCTGAGCGGAAAGGGCGATATTGTAGATCCGGACATCGTCCACGGAGCCGGGGAACCAGTATTGTCCGGTGGCCTGCTCGGAGCCGCCGGATCCGATGCGTGTGGGGTACTTGGAATTTGGCTGGAAGGCGGCGTTTGTGGAGCCTGCCAGCACGCCATTGGTGTAGAACCGTGCGGAGGAGCCGTCGTAAGTGCCGGCAAGGTGAATCCACTCGTTGATTTTCACCGCTCCCGCATTGAGGACTTTCCAACCGCTGCCGGCTCCGGTCCAGAACTGCCAAAGGTTATTCTGCCCGGCGTAGAAGACATATCCCGCCATTGGGACGGATTCGCGGCTGGTGAGTGGCGAGCGGTAGGAACTTGAGCCGCCCTGCACATTTACCCAGAGGGCAACAGTGAACTGGGGCGGGTTCAACTCGGCTGAAAACGGGACATCCACTTTGGCGGTGGTGCCGTTGAATCGCGCGGCTGTTCCTGTGGTGGGGGTCGCGCCGGGAATGGCGAGTTCCGGCGAGGTGTAAACGCCGTTCTGCGCTGGGGCGGCGCTGTCCATGCAAACGCTGCCTGAGAGCTCGTCGAGCTTCCACCAGCCGACGAGGTTCACTGCCGGCGAGGGTGGGCTGGTGACCGGCAACAGGAGCAGTGCCTCATCCGTGGAGCCGGAGAGATCCGTCACCCTGACATGGAACACGTTGGTGCCGATGTCCTGGAGCCCGGGTGTGCCGGTCAGTTGACCGTCCGAACTGACGCTGAGCCAGGCGGGACCTGAGAGAATGCTAAAGGTCAGCGAATCACCCCAGAGCAGATCGGGGTCCCAGGCCAGTGTTGAGGGGGCGGGGCCTGTGTAAACCGCTCCGGTGAACGCGGCAGGCAGCGAAATTGAATCGGACACGAAGGCGGGCGGGGCTGGCTGGTTTGTGACGTCGAGATGATCCAGGAAGTTTCCAAGGGCGACGCCCGCCGGGACGGCATACCCTTTGACCGTTGTGGCGTTTGTGAGAACCCGGTCCGGGCCGACCGTCGAAAAGTAAAGCCCCCACCACTCTGAATGATAACCGTCGAAATTCTCGCCGGTTCGGTACACGGTGGAGACATCGGGACTGCGTTGGGAAACGTGGCAGTCGAGGCCCTGGTCTGCCATTTGGCGGCAGGTGAGGTTTGAGAGTTCGGGGATGGGGATTTCGAGGAATGGGTGGAACAGCCGGTTTTGAGGGAACAAGTGGAGATAGAGCTTTTTGGCCTGCCACGGCGGGAGGCTGACGAGGCTGGCGTTGGTTGCGGTGGGGTCGGCAGCGAGGAAGAAGGCGTTTGTGAGGGCCCAGACGCAGGCGATGTGGTTGAGGTGGCCGTATTCGCCTTGTTCATCCTGGGTCATGACAATCTCCGGCCGGAACCGCCGGATCTGCTCTGCCAGTGAAACGATGGCTTTCTGTTTGCCGGCCTCGACGTCCGAGCCGTCGCCCTGCAACACGCCATCTGCCCAGTAATCCCAGGTGGCGTTGATTTTATCGGCGTAGGGGTTGTTGGGCATGGAACTCGACACATCGCGAAACCGCAGGAACGCCGGCTCGTAGCGAAGGCCGTATTTCACGGCGGCGCAGCGCAACTCTGCCTCGCGAATGGTGAGGTTCGTGGGATACCAGTCGCCGCTGGTCATGGAGATAAGCTGTGTGGGAAGCTTGAGCGCGGCGCTGTAATAAGACATCACGCCGCCGAAGAAGATGCCTTCGTCATCGGGATGAGTGTTAACGGCGAGCACAAAGACCTTGTTGGTGGGCGGGTCCCAGTTTGTTTGTGCGAGCAGATGAATTGGCGCCAGGAGCCCCAAGATGAAGACTGAAACACAAAGCCGCAGTCGTCCGGAATCACACATACACGAGGATCATATCCAAACAACCCGCTAAAGTCGCGTAAGAAATTCCCGCGACTTTCCAGAGGCGGGCCACATTACCGGATGTAGTAGATGACTGCGAGTTGAGCGGCGGTGATGAGGATGACGAGCGCCCAAACGAACAGTTCGCGGGTGGAGAGTCCCCGCTGGCGCGGGGGTGCGAGCCAGAAGCGGGCGGAAACGGAGCCCATGACGAGAAGGTCGCCGTTGCGCAGCAGGGTCTTGGTTGCAGGCTCGTTGTTGACGGACAGCAGTGCGTTTTGCTCGGCTTCGATGATGAAGCCCTCGCCACGGCGGAGCTTTAGAGTTGCGTGTTTGTCCCAAACGCCATCCTCTTCGAGCTGCAGGTGGCATTTGGAGCCTCTGCCGATGGTAAAAGGAAAACGGCGGGCGCTGCGAACAGAGCCCGCCGTTTTTCCGGAAAGGATTTCGAGTTGAACCATTTACCAGATCGAGCGCGGCACAACAACGCGGTCGCCGGGGTAAACGGGCAGGTCGAGGCTCGGATTGTCGAGTGCCGCCTTGGCGTTCACCGTCTCAATTTTGCCGTTGGCGCGGATGAGTTTGACACGGCGCTTGTTTGCGAAATCAGTGAAACCGCCGGCCGAGGCGATCGCCTTGGTGACGGTCATAGCGCCGAGATAGACCTGGCGCGCGGGGGCGCGGACCTCGCCGTCGATATAGAAGAAGCGGGTGTTCTCCTGCTGGCGAACGGAGACGGTCATGTTCACGTAGTACTTGGGAACATAGGCGCTACGGATTTCCTCCTCGAGCTCGCGGCGGGTTTTTCCGGCTGCTTTGAATGTCTGGTTTTGCAGGAGGGTGATCGTGCCGTCCTCCTTCACCCGCTCCTCGATAGGCGGGACGATAATGGGGAGGTCAGCGAAGGTGATCGTGATGGCCTCGCCGACTGAGATCGTGTCAACGATCGACTCCTGCTGGGGCGGGGTGGTCTCGATGACATTGAGATCGGCGAACCGTTTGTCCTGCTGGGTGGTCGTGCAGCCGCAAAGCGAGAGCGCCACTGCGGCGGCGAACATTGCTGCCCATTTCCCTGTCTGCAGTAATCCGTTCCTACACATGATCATTCAAGCTGTCTTTCAGTATTTCTTGTTAATGTCGAGCTTATCTTTGGCGCCCGTCCCGGCATCGGCAACTGCCACGGGCTCCTGATCCTCGTTCTTGGCGTAGTAATCGTGGTAGTAGCCACTGTAGTAGTAGTAACTTTCGTCCTGCGACATATTGATGTTGTTGAGCACGATGCCCACGAGATTGCCGCCGACCTTGTCGATCAACTGCTTGGCGCGTATATTCATCGGTTGCGGGTAGCGGCGGTATTGGATGACCTGGAGAGTCATGTCCACTTCGCTGGCGAGGATGGAAGCGTCGCTGACACCCATGACGGGCGGTGAATCGAAGAACACGAAATCGTAGTGTTGCTTGAGTTCGGCGATGAGCTCGCGCATCTGTGAGGAGCTGAGGATGCCGAGGGAGCTGCTGGGCAGCTTGCCGCTGGGCATGAAGTCGAGCGTTGGGAGGCTGGTGGTCTGGATGACTTCCTCGAGCGTGTTTTGCTTGAGCAGATAATTTGTGAGGCCGACGTTGTTGGCGACCCTCAGCATTTTGTGCAGGGAAGGGCGGCGCAGATCGGAGTCCACGATGAGGATGCGCTGACCGCTCTGGGCGAAGACGCAAGCGAGGTTGAAAACGGTGGTGGATTTGCCCTCACCGGCGCCTGCGCTGACGACTGCGATGCTGTTGAGGCGATCATCTTTTCTCGAAAAGAGCAGGTTCGTGCGAAGGACGCGGTAAGCTTCCGCATGGGGGCTGTCCACGCCTTCGTCGAGCAACACGCCGACATTTTGTGGAATGACACCCAGGACTGGGGAACCAAGAGTGCGTTCGACGTCGTCAATGGTTTTGACGCTGGTATCGAGGTACTCGATGAAGAAGGCGAGGCCGACGCCGACGATGAGGCCGACGACGATGCCCAGGGAGATATTGAGCATTTTGTTGGGGCGCACGGGGCGGAGGCCGGGTCTTGCTGTATCCACGATTTCAACCATGGCGGAGCGGGGGAGGTCCACGTCTGTGCGTTCCGAGTAAATCTTCATGTTCAACACCTGGCTGAAACGCTGGAGCTGCTCGAGAGTGCGTTTTGCCTCGAAATAAGGCCGGCTTTGGCGGGCCTTTTCGATATCGAGCTGGAGAGCTTTTTCGACTTCTTTTTCGAGGTCTTCCAGTCCTTTTTTCATGGAGGCGACCTTCACATCGAGGCCGCTAATGATGCCGCTGACGCGCAGCTTGAGCTTGCCGCGGAGATCATCCACCTGCGTGCTGGCCTTCTGCACTTCGGGATGCTCCATGCCGTAGTCCTTCTTAACGGCGAGAAGTTTTTGGTCGGCGATCGTGAGCTGCTGCAGGAGATCGGTTAGAAGAGCGTCCTGTACGGCGGTGGGAAGCGCCTGGACTTGTTCGTCGGGGCTGAGGATTTTGACTTGCTCGACCAGCGTGGCCATGGAGGTATAATTTGCCTGGCTCTCGATTCGGAGGCCTTCGATGCGCCGGAGCGTCTCGGCTGTCATCAAGGGTGATGGGGCGTTTTCCACGGCATAGCTATCGGGGATTCTGAGTTCGAGGCGAAGCCGGTCCACTTCCTCCTGGGCTTTGCGGACCTTGTCTTCCTGTTCCATCCAGCGCTCTTCGAGGGCTTTGATGCCGCCCATCGTGAGCTGTTTGCTGTCTTCGAGGCGGTGGTTGCGATACGTTTCGGCGATCGCGTTGGCGAGGATGGCGGCTTCTTCCGGATTTTCGGTGAAGACCGTGATTTCGATGAGGCTTGTATTGCGCACCGGCTTGAGGTCCATGCGGCTCTTGAGGATCATCATTGTTTCGGGAGTCTTGAGCCGTTCCCCGCCGCCGTATTTAGGCGCCCACTTTTCGTTGAGCTTGAGCTGGTCGATGACCTTGCCGAGGATGACTTCGGACTGGATCACTTCGAACTCGGTTTGGATGAAATAAGGGTCATAAGAGGCCAGGTAGGGCTGGTTGGCGCCAACTCCTGAGATATCGGCCTGATCGCGTTGCACTTTGATTCGCGCGGTGCTGGAGAACGACTCGGGAAGGATGAACGTCACGAGAGTGGCGGTAATGACCACCAGGAGGAAGACCAGCAGGATGACGGTTTTTCGGATGCGAATGATGCGCCAGTAGTCCAGGAAGTGCAGTTTTGCCTCGGGCTGCTGTGCGGGTGCTTTAAATGAATCCATAGCTCAAAAAAATGGGGGGCCAGAAACAGCCCAGCCCCCCGCGAAGACTTTCGTTAACTTTTAGTAAGTAGCTGTGACACCTAGATAAACGCGGTTGCGGTCGTATTCACGACCGGGAATATCCGAGTCGAGAAGGTCATAATTGTAGCCGACGTGGGCTGCGAAATGGCGGTTGAAGACGTATTCGAGATTCAGGCCCGCCAGGTAGAACTGCTCGTCATCATTGTCCCAGGGTCCGCCGTTGAAGGTCGAGTGCTGGAACTGGCCGGTGAGGCTTCCGTTCAATTTCGGCAGGATCTGGTGCTTGATCGTGGCGAAGATGGTGGCTGCTTCCTGGTCGCGCACGAAATCCCCATCCTCAGAGACCTGGTAGAGGTCGGTTGCTGTTCGGTCATAGCCGATGCCGCCCTCGATATAGCCCTTGGCGAGGTAAGCGTAGCGCAGGGAGCCGCGGATGTATGGGCTCCAGTCGCTCTCGCCTGTGGGATCGTTGTAGTAGTCGTTATAGCGGGCGCCCACGCGCAGGTTGCCTGTGAGTTCGGGCGTGAACGTATGATCAGCGCCGGCATACACGTAATGCGAGCGGTTGTTGCGATCATCGCTCTTGATGCTCTCGCTGATGGCGCTGTAGCCGAGAACTTCGTCACGCAGGTAGCCGGTGTCCGAGAAAGCGTATCCCAGAACGCCCACAGTGGACGGGGTGAGCGTGAGGCGTCCATCCACGTTGACCATGTGCTCCATGCGGTCGAGCACGCCGCTGAGGCTGGGATAGGCCGAGATGAACCCATCGTCAAGGTGCGCATCATCCTCGTAATCGAAGAAAGAGTTGCCATAGCCGAGCTCGATTCCGAACTTTCGCGTGAAGTCCGCGCCAAAGAGCACATGGGCTTCGTTGCGGATGTTGTCGCCGGCGACGCGATCGAGTTGGGTGAAGGAGTTGCCGACGCGGATCTGGTCGGGTTCCTGGCCGATGACGAAGGAATCGCGGGCGCTGATTCTGTAGCGCTCCGAGAAGGCGTGCTCGAGGGCAGCGTTGAATTCGTGGGATTGGCTGTCGCGGCCATCTTCCCAATAGGACTTCTCGTCGTACCACTTATAGGAGTAGGTGTAGCCGAGGCCGATGGCGGTTTGAGGCAGCGACCAGTTCAACCGGGCCGAGGGTGCGATCTCGAAGCCGAAGCTTTCCTTGTCGTAGTCACTCCCAAGGTTGGCCTCCTCTTCATCTGAGACCGTATCTTTGTTGTCGTCATAGAAACCGCGGAGCGTGGCGGAGATGCTCCACGGCTTCGCCGGGTCTGGTGAAGTTAGTCCTTGCGCTGAAGCTGTTTGGATGCTGGATACGCCTAGCGCGACCATTCCTACCGAGGCAACAAGTTTTTTCATAGATTAGTAGCTTATAATTCTATCACACCCCGAAAAGCGGTGGCAATGTCTTTCCCGTAAGTTTTTAGCCAATCCGCGGTTATCATGTCAAATGAATCTTCAAAAAATTTGTCGGATCTTTTTGACGCCGGGAAGACCCTAACATGGCTGGGAGAGGAATTACAGAGCAATGTTCGACATTTCAGGCTTTTTTGGGGGGGTGGGCGAGCGAGGGGTGGCTGCGCTCACGGGATGCGCAGGACCTCTCCGACTTGCATGCGTCTGGGATCCACCCTGGGGTTGGCTTTAAGGAGGGCGTCCACCCTGACGCCATATTTTCGGGCGATGACGGTGGGGGTTTCGCCGGCGCGAACGGTGTGGGTTTTTGATGTTCGAGTGGTGGTCTGGAGAGACGAGGATGCGGGCTTCGGTGCTGGTGTCACGGCGCCGGCGGAGTGGCTCTGGGGGAGAGAATGGCTTTGGGGTTGGGCCAGGGCGAACCGGTTGGTGATGGCCTGGAGGGATTCGGCGATGCTCTTCCATTTTTCCACTTCCGTTTGAAGGAACTTGTTGGTAAGAGCGAGGTGCTCGAACTCCTTTTGCATATCCTGTGTAACCGGTCCGAGCGAAACCGTGCGCGCCAGCTCCTGTTTGCATCCATGGATTCTGGTTTTGATGGTCTCGGCGTTTCGGGCATCGGGTCTGAACTGGAGGTACTTGGAGTAATGGTAAATCGCGGCGGCCGGGTCGCCCTGTCTTTGTTCGTAAAGCCAGCCCAGCTCGAAATGAGCGGCTCCCGAGCGCGGGTTGACCTCGACGGCTTTAGAGAAGGATTCTATGGCTCCTGTGTAATCCATGGCGCTGGCGCGGGACTTGCCGGCCAGGAAATGGGGCTCCTTCTCCTCGTCGGACTGGCTGTGGCTTGGCGGCAGGCAGCCTGTCAGGAAGAATCCTGACAACACCACCGCACAAAGGCATCTTAAACTTGCCGCCCACATAGTCCCGGAGCCTAATCAATAGTGGTGGTGTATTCAATGCACATCGGTGAAAAAGCATCGGGGCGTGAATGAACGAGGCGTGTGCGGCCCTTTGATTTCCAGTGAGGAGCGCCGGTTTGGGGATCGAAATGCGCGGAGTGCGCTAGGTTTCGAGCGTGACGGTTTACCGGGGGCGGGTCCGGCTGCCGACAACTGCGAGTGCCGCGACAACCAGGGCCGGGAGTGCGAGGACGGCTGCGGTGGTGGTCAGATGCCGCGATGCCGCGCCTGCCGCGAAAAGCATGAGCGTGAGCACCCAGATTGCGAGTGGATAATAATCCGGCGGGGACGGGGCTCCGGGCCTTTTGTTAATCAGAAAGGTGGTGGCAAAAGCAAGGATCAGCAGCGAGACAAGGCCCCAGGCGATGAAGTTCACGATCGGCGCCCCCAGCAGGTCGATATGGAGTTTTGTTTCGGACCATTTCCAGAACGAAAAGACCTGCGTTGCGAACACGTCGAGCCCGATGGCTGACAGAACAACGAGCGCGGCGGTGAGAGCGATGAGAAGGAAGCCATAGTTTTTTCCGCGTCGCCAAGGGCGCAGCACGAGGCGTGCGGCGCCCCGGCTGCTGAGGACGAACAGAATCCAAAGGAGCGGGAGCGGCCAGGGCAGCAATCCAAAGAGCGGACGGCCGATGTCCTGACTATAGACACACGGGCCGAAGGGCACGCCTGAGAAGCTGCCCAGGGCGTGGGCCGCGCCACCGATCAAGGCGGTGATGGCCGCTGCGGCGAACACGTTTTGAGAGGGCAACTGCCGTGCCATGCTGCTGCAGCAGGCTGCGACAGCGAAGATTAGCAGCAGGCAGAGCGGCCAATCCAGCGCCCGGGTGGGGCCGTAGAAAAAGCCTGCGGAGGCGGCCAGGTATGCTGCGGCGGTGATCCAGAACAGAGCCGAGCAAAGCCTGCCGGCGGCTTGTTCAGATCTGCGAGGTTTCAGGAGCAAGTGGTTGAACCTTTTGGGCTGCATTGGCCTTTGAATTGCTCTGATTACGTTGTCTTTAATCTATGACACTGGAACTTGCAAACAAGCTGATTCAATCCTGCGCCCGTCAAATGAACGAGCGTTACGTTCGATCCGTCTTTGATGAATGGGCCATTGTGTGCCTGTCCGGGGCCGGGGGGCGGGTGCTGTCTTATTTTGGCCCTCGCAAGGCGGATTTCCAGAGGAATTTCAGGCGTGACCTGGGCGCGCTGCGGCAGGGTATCCTGGCGAGCGAAGGGGTGGCGGGGGACTACGAGTTTGCGCGGCAGGAGGCCGGCACAGGTTTTGAGTGTTACATGGTGGTTGGCCGGAACCTGTTCCTCATCTGCAACAATACCGGTCAATCCATGGACACGATTGCAAAGGATTCCCGCTGGCTGGCGGCGCAGGTGCCCTTTGTGGAGCTGAGCGATTGTTTCCGGGCGGACCCGCTCGCGCTTGATCCTGAAACCGTTTGCGCCTGAATGGGGATTCTTTTTCCGCCGGGCGGGGTCGGGTCAGGCGGGGGATTTGGACTGCTGCATTCGGGCGTAGGCTTCGAGCGCGACCTCGCGTGCTATGATGTGGCTGACGACCGGCTGAGGATAAGACTTGTTCAACTCGATTCCGGCTTTGGCCAGGATTTCCTCGGGCGCCTTCGATGGCTCGAAAACCCACGGAGTCGGCAGTTTGGACAACTCCGGAATCCAGCGGCGAATGTACTTGCCGTCCGGGTCGAACCGTTTTGCCTGGAGAACGGGATTAAACACGCGGAAGAACGGCGCGGCGTCGGCGCCTGAGCCGGCGACCCACTGCCAGCCCATGGAGTTTTGGCCGAGGTCGGCATCCACGAGAGTATCCCAGAACCAGCGAGCGCCTTCGTGCCAATGGATGAGCAGGTGCTTCACGAGGAACGAGGCAGCGACCATGCGCACCCGGTTGTGCATCCAGCCTGTGTGCCAGAGCTCGCGCATGCCGGCATCAACGAGAGGATATCCTGTGCGGCCCTGTTGCCAGGCCTGGAGCAAATCCGGCGATTTGCGCCAGCGAAACGCCTTGAACTCGGGCCGAATTGGCTCGTGATCCATCGCGGGAAAATGAAAAAGCAAGTGATGAGAAAACTCGCGCCATCCCAGTTCGCTGAGAAACCGGGATTCACGCCAGGCTTGCCTGTTGGCGCGGGGCGTGGGGGTGAACAAATCGTTCTGCCGCGTCGGCGGCATGCTGAATTCCTTGATTGCGGCCCAGACCTGGCGGGCGGAGAGTTCACCGAAATGCAGGTGCGGGGAAAGCCTTGATGTGCCGGGGTCGGCCGGGATGTCTCTTCCGGTGTTGTAGGAGGCGAGTGCGGATTGGGCGAACTGCCGCAAACGCTTTGCGGCTGCGGTTGCACCGGGGGTCCATGTTTCTGCGATCCTTGCAGTCCAGTTATGTTTCGGGAGCAGGTCGAAATCATCGAGCGTGATAGAACGCGGCCATTTGGGCGGAGCTTTTACTTGCCGGGGGTGGGGCAAAGGTGGTGACGGATCCGGCATGCTGAGGCATGCTTTCCAAAACGGCGTAAAGACTTGAAAATTGCGGCCGGATTTGTTGCGGACCTCGTCGGGTTCCCGTAGCAGTGCGGAGTTGAATTCCTGCACCTGGATGCCCTGTTGGCGCAGGGTTTCGGCGAGCAGGTGATCTCTTTTGCGAATGGCCGGTTCGTAGCGGCGGCTCCAGAAAATCGCGTTCGCGCCTGTTTCCCTGGCCAGGGCAGGAAGCTCGATGGAGGCGGGTCCGGCTCGGAGGATGAGGCGGTTGCCGACCTGTGTGAGTTCCCCTGCGAGTGCGGCAAGCGAGTGATGCAGCCACCAGCGGGATGCGCCGCCGGGAGCCCAGGGCTCCTCCTCGCCGGGTGAGAAGATAAAGACCGGTATGACCGGTGCGCCCCGTTGAACGGCGGCGTGGAGGGCGGGATTATCCTCCAGCCGGAGATCAAGCCTGAACCAAAGTATGGAAGAAGAGATCACAGGCGTTTGGGTTGGTGTTCGCGGGGCGGGCGGGTCTAGTGGTATTCCTGGAGTGTTTTTACCGAGTAGCCGCTTTTTTGCAGGGCATGGATTCCCTCGGCGGCTGCCCGTGCTCCACGCATCGTGGTCATGATGGGCGTGCCGGTATAGACGGCGGTTGTGCGAATCCGCACCTCGTCAGCTCGCGGGGTCTGGCCTGCGGGAGTGTTTATGACGAGCTGGATTTCGCGGTTTTTGAGGAGATCGAGCGCGTTTGGGCGGCCTTCGCGCAGTTTGAAAATGCGTGTGACGGACAGGCCGGCCTGTTCGAGGGCGGCGGCGGTGCCTGACGTGGCCACCAGCTTGAAACCGAGGTCCGCGAAGGCGCGTCCGATCTCGGGCAGTTCGTCCTTCTGGTCGTCGCTGACGCTGATGAACACCGTTCCGCTGAGTGGCAAGGGCGTGTTTGAAGCCATCTGTGATTTTGCATAGGCGGTTCCGAGGTCGCAATCGAGTCCCATGACCTCTCCGGTGGAGCGCATTTCCGGCGAGAGCAGGATGTCCTGGCCATGGAATCGGTTGAAGGGGAAGACCGATTCCTTGACGGCCCAGTATTCCGGTTCGACCTCGCGGGTGAAACCGAGCTCGCGGAGAGTTTTGCCGGCCATGACGCGGGCGGCGAGCTTGGCGAGGGGTATTCCAATGGCTTTACTCACGAAGGGGACGGTCCGGGAGGCGCGGGGGTTGACCTCAAGCACGTAAACCGTTTCCCCTTTGACGGCGTATTGGACATTCATGAGGCCCACCACACGGAGCTCGCGCGCCATGGCTTCGGTGTATTTCCGGATTGTTTGGCGAGCGGTCGGGCAGAGTTGGTGCGGGGGCAGGACCATTGCGGCGTCGCCGGAGTGAACGCCGGCGAACTCGATGTGCTCGAGCATCCCGCCGATCACGACCGTGCCTTCCAAGGGGTCGGCGAATTTCCCGGCGTCTGCAATGCAGTCCACATCCACTTCCGTGGCGTCTTCGAGGAACTTGTCCACCAGGACGGGGCGTTCGGGCGAGGCTTCGACGGCGAACTGCATGTAATGCTTCAGCTCGTCGTCCGAATAGACAATTTGCATTGCGCGTCCGCCGAGCACGAAGCTTGGGCGGACGAGCACCGGGTAGCCCAGGCGGGTGGCGGCAGAGAGGGCTTCCTGCTGGTTTGTGGCGATGCCATTGGGCGGCTGGGGGATGCCGAGCCGTTCGAGCATGGCGGCGAAGAGCTTGCGGTCCTCGGCGACTTCGATGCTTTGCGGGGAAGTGCCGATGATGTTGACGCCGTTTTTCTGCAATGCGAGCGCAAGGTTGAGCGGTGTCTGCCCGCCGAATTGCGCGATGGCGCCCCAGCATTTCTCGCGCTCGTAGATGTGGAGCACGTCCTCGAGCGTGAGCGGCTCGAAGAAAAGCTTGTCGCTGGTGTCGTAATCCGTCGAGACGGTTTCGGGGTTCGAGTTCACCATGATCGTCTCGAAGCCGTCCTCTTTGAGGGCGAATGAGGCGTGGACGCAGCAGTAATCGAACTCGATGCCCTGGCCGATGCGGTTTGGGCCGCCCCCGAGAATCATGACTTTCCGCCGGTTGCCGGGGGTGATCTCGTCATCACCGCGGTCGTAGGTGGAATAATAATATGGCGTGTAGGCTTCGAACTCGGCCGCGCAGGTGTCCACCAGCCGGTAGCTGGGGACCAGACCGAGCCGCTTGCGCTCCTGCCGCACGTCGTCCTCTGTGCGGCCGGTGAGGTTGGCGATCTGCCGGTCGGAAAACCCGAGCGACTTGGCTTTGGCTAAAAGATCCTTATTCATCCATTAAGAACCGGGAAAGTAAGCCCGAGACAGGTGGTCCTGTCGAGAGTGGAGTCGCTGCCGGGAATTCTGATGCGAGAGTCAAAAATGAGGTTTGGGGTTACAGGTTTTGTCCGCCACGTGCCGTTTGAAGGACGAATTTTTCCATGGCTACCGCCGCACCATCGTCCTGCAATGGGGGCGCCACCCAATCCGCGACGGCTTTGACGGCATCGGAACCATTTTGCATGGCCACCCCGACACCGGCCCACTGGATCATTGGGATATCCGCTTCGCTATCGCCGATGGCCATCACATCGGCCTGCTCGATTTTGAGGTGGTTGGCGAGCCATGCGAGGCCATGGCCTTTGTGAACGTTTTTTGGAGTGCCTTCGACCAGGTAAGGGTGGGATGGAAAAACTGTCAGGCAATCACCCAACTCGTCTTTCATCTGGGCCTCGACCGTGTCGCGGTCTTCGGTTTTGTCGAGAGAGACAACTACTTTGGTTGGCGCTGCCGGGAGGTCGTGCAGGAGGCTCTTTACCCGGGTCCAGTTGGAGTAGCGGATCAGGTCAAAAATGGCCGGGGAGTGTTTGGATTCCTCGGGAAAGAACAGGTTGCCGCGCACCTCGAAGTTAATGTTCCATCCGTGCCGGTCGGCGCCCTTCAAGATACGGGGCAGCACGTCCATTGGAAGCGTCACATCGTGCAGCATCCGATTATTGATATCATCGAAAATGCACGCCCCCTGAGAGCAGATGATCGGAGCTGTGATATTCAACTCGCGCGCGAACCTGACGGCCATTTGGGCCTCGCGCCCTGTGGCAATCGTTACCGCCACGCTGGCGGCCTGCGCGCGCGCGATGGTGCTTCGCACGCGGTCGGAAATCCTGAAATCAGTTCCGAAAATCGTCTGGTCCATATCCAGGGCAATCAGTCGAATCATAAAGCGCCGCGGATATTATCGATCTCGAAGCCTGCATTCAAACCGAAGAGGTTTTGCGCACTTCGGGACTGGGGGGAGATGTGGCGCGGTGTTGATGACGCAGATTCATTTACCCTTGTTTGCCGGGGCGGCGTGTATTGGTGTGCTTCAGGTTCGACTTTGGGGGGCTGCGCCGGTAGGTTTGTCGGCATGTCGCGAGAGTACGTTTTGCAGGCTTTCCGGGCGCCCGTGCGCCTGCAAATCGATTATGCCGGCGAACTTAACCAGCAGCAGTATGCGGCTGCGACGGCGCCGCCGGGTCCGAGCCTGGTGATAGCGGGGGCGGGTTCGGGGAAGACGCGGACCTTGACCTACCGGGTGGCTTACCTGCTGGAGCATGGGATCGCGGCTGAGAGAATTGTGCTGCTGACCTTCACGAACAAGGCAGCGCGGGAAATGATGCGGCGGGTTTCGGATCTTCTGGGATGCGAGCTGAAGGATCTTTGGGGCGGGACATTTCACTCTGTTGCAAATCGCGTGCTGCGGATGCACGCGAACCTTGTGGGGTTTGAGCGGGACTTCAGCATTATGGACCGGGAGGATGCGCGGCACTTGCTGACCACGTGCATTGCGGAAGCGGGAATTGACGTGAAAGAGACACGGTTTCCGAAAGCCGATGTGCTTGGGGATATATATTCACTGGCGGTGAACACGCAGAAGAGCGTTGGGGAGATCCTTGCGAGGCAATACCGGCATTTTGATCACCTGGCTGAGAGCGTGAAGCGAGTGCAGGAGGTGTATGCGACCCATAAGCGTGGATGCAACGCGATGGATTTCGATGATCTGCTGGAGTATTGGCTTCGGCTGATGCGGGAGCAGCCGGAGGTGAGGGAACAGTACCAGCGGAAGTTTGAGTTTGTGCTGGTGGATGAGTACCAGGACACGAACAAGCTGCAGGGGGACATTATTGACGTGCTGGCCGAGCGGCGCCGGAACTTGATGGTTGTGGGGGATGATTCCCAGAGCATTTACGCGTGGCGGGGCGCTAATTTTCAAAACATTCTCGAGTTTCCCGTGAGATATCCGGACGCGAAGGTTTACAAGATCGAGATGAATTACAGGAGCACCCCGGAGATTTTAGGGGTGGCAAACGCGGCGATCATGGCGAACGCGCGGCAGTTCCGGAAGGAGCTGACGCCGGCCCGGAAGCCGGGGATGAAGCCCGCGGTGGTGGCCTGCGCGGATTCGCACCAGCAGGCGGAGTTTGTGGCGCAGCGCGTCCTGGAGCTGCGCGATGAGGGGATGGATTTGAACGGGATGGCGGTGCTTTACCGGTCGCACTTTCACGCGCTGGAGTTGCAGCTTGAGCTTACCCGGCGGAACATTCCTTTCACGATCACCAGTGGCATTCGCTTTTTTGAGCAGGCGCACATCAAGGACGTGATTGCCCATATCAAACTGGTGATGAACCCGCGGGACGAGCTGGCATTCAAACGACTTGTGCTGATGCTTCCCGGGATCGGAGGCAAAGGCGCGGAAAAACTCTGGAAATGTTTCGAGACTGCGTCTGTCGAGGTGCTGGCCTCGGGGGCGGCACCGGCGGTGGCGACGGCGTTGCAACGCTGCGAGAGTTTACTGCGGGCCGGGAGCCGTGTGGCCTGGGCGCAATTCTCGGCCACCGTGGCGCAGTTGGAGCAGGAACGCACAAAGGAGAACGCTTCGGGACTGATCGCGCTCGTTCTCGAGGCGGGGTATGACAAGTATCTCGAGGAGAATTTTGCGAATCACAAATCCCGGCTGGAGGATTTGCAGCAACTGGCGGTTTTTGCGCGTCAATTTCATGAAATCCAGGAATTCCTTTCCCAGCTTGCGCTGCTGACGAACCTGGAGGCTGAAGAGGAGAAGCCGGCGGACAAGGACGAAGAGCAGATAAAGCTTTCGACCATTCACCAGGCCAAGGGGCTGGAGTTTGACGTCGTGTTTGTGATTATGCTGTGCGACGGGATGTTCCCCTCCGAGCGATCCCTGGAGACTGCGGATGGGGAGGAGGAGGAGCGCCGGCTGATGTATGTGGCAGTGACGCGGGCTCGGACGGAGCTGTATCTTTGCTATCCGGTTGTTCGAGACACCTATGGTGGTTACGGGCAGCAGGCGCCATCGCGTTTCCTGGGCGAGATACCCGAGGAACTGGTTGAGAGCTGGGGTGTGAAGAAGTTCTGAAAGGTCCCGGGGGAGCCTGTTTTGTGGAGATGAGGGTGCGCTCCGGCTGCGAGCGGGAGCCTGGTGTCGCGCGTTGGGACCGGACAAAAAGGGAATTCGGGCAAATTAATTCTGGCACGCGGACAGGATTCTGGTTTTCTTTTGGCATGAACAAATTGACTGTGCGGACGAGCGCACCCGCGTTTTGCGCCTGAAAACGAGGCTGGCGGCATTCACTTAAAAACCAATCCAAGTGGCGCGTTTTCTTGAAATCATCGAGCGGGTCAACTCTGCGATTAACGGAGCGGTGTGGGGCTGGCCTGCGATCATCCTGCTGATTGGGACGGGCGTTTTGCTGACAGTGCTGACCGGGGGTGTGCAATTCCGGCGGCTTGGGTTTGCGTTGTGGGAGGTTCTCGGGAAGGTGGCCAGGCGCGGTGGCGGGGCGGGTGATGTGCGTCCGTTTCAGGCGGTGGCTACGGCGCTGGCGTCCACCGTGGGTGTGGGAAACATCGCGGGTGTGGCGACGGCGATTTACCTTGGGGGTCCGGGCGCGGTTTTTTGGATCTGGGTATCGGGGCTGTTGGGGATGGCGACGAAGTATGCGGAGATTGTGGTGGCGCTGCATTACCGGGAGCCGGACGGCTCGGGGACGATGCGCGGCGGGGCGATGTATGTGCTGAAGAAAGGGCTTGGCTGGCCCTGGCTGGGGGCGGTTTTTGCCCTGCTGACGGCGGTTGCGGCTTTCGGGATCGGTAACATGGTGCAGGCCAACTCGGTGGCGGACGCCCTCAGGGCGACGTTCAATGTGCCGACGTGGGTGACGGGCCTTGTGGTTGTGGTGCTGACGGCGCTGGTGATACTCGGCGGGATAAAGTCGATTGCGAACGTCACCCAATGGCTTGTTCCGTTCATGGCCGTGTTTTATTTGGCGGGAGCTGCAGTGGTGCTGCTGCTTTGGGCGAACAAATTGCCGGGCGCATTCAGCCTGATATGGGATGGCGCATTCAACGGGACGGCTGCGGTGGGCGGTTTTGCAGGGAGCACGATGATGCTTGCGCTGCGTTATGGGATTGCGCGGGGCCTGTTTTCGAACGAGGCGGGGTTGGGCAGCGCGCCGATGGTGCATTGCTCGGCGGACACGGACCACCCTGTGCGGCAGGGGATGTACGGGATCTTCGAGGTTTTTGTGGACACCGCGTTGATCTGCACCGCCACGGCCCTGGTTATTCTCGTCACCGGCACATGGGACAGCGGGCTGACGGGGGCGGCTTTATCTGTGAAAGCATTCGAGACGGGCCTGCCCGGCACGTGGGGGGACGCGGTGGTCACGGGTGGCCTCGTGCTTTTTGCCTACTCGACCCTGCTTGGATGGAGTTTTTACGGCGAGACGGGGATTGTTTATCTGCTGGGGGCGAAGGCCGCCACGCCGTACCGGATTGTCTGGCTGATTTTTGCCTATGTGGGCGCGACCGGCTCGCTGCAGTTGGTTTGGGACATTGCGGACACTCTGAACGGGCTGATGGCTGTGCCAAATCTCGTGGGTGTGCTGGCGTCCATCCCGCTGCTTCTTCGATTGCAACGGGAGTTCTTTTCAAAACGCCCTTGAGAAAGGGCCTTGAAGCGCCGGGGGACCTGCTGCCTGAATGCCTCTGCCGCATCCAGGGTCGGTCAAAGGACCCGCCCGAGGTGAATGGCAACTGTTTTTGCGCGTTTAGCCCGAAAGCCTGACGCGGCGCCGAATTGCTTTTATGGGAATACCGTTCCTTAATTCATGCGGATCGAACAAGCCACGAATACGGGCGGTATTGCGGCGGATGTTTGCCCTGGGGAGCGGGATGGCAATGACCCTTGTGGCTGCGAGCGCAGGGGCGGCTACCGATTCAGATGGTGATGGCATGGTGGACGAGTGGGAGGTGTATTGCTTCGGCAGCACAAATGCTCCAGGGGCCGGGGCGAGTCAGGACTATGATCTGGATGGAGTTAGTAACATGGGGGAGTACCGTGCGGGAACCTCGCCAACCAATCGCCAGTCGCGGCTTGCGTTCAACCTTGTGGAGTGGGTGGTTCCTTCCAAACTGCGCATGCAATGGCCGGTAGCCACGGGGCGCGTTTACAACGTGGAGACGATTCCTGCTCCCGGGGCCGCGTTTACCGGGCTTGCGATGAACCTGCCGGCTACACCCCCGCAGAATCTCTACACTGCGGCTGTCGGAACGGCTCGCCATGCTTTCTACCGGGTGCGTGTGCGGCCGATGTTTGTGGGAGCCGCCAATACAGTGCCAGGCGGCAGCGGGCTGAATTACAAGCAATCCTGGGATTTGCTGGACACTGCGGTCGGGCCGCTGGGTTGCCGCCGCTCGTATTCGAGCGGCCTTGTTACAAACTTTCTTTCTACTGTGGCGGCGATCGATGCGGGGAAGCGGGCATCGGTGTTTTCCTTCAAGACAGATTGGACCATGATGGCTCTCGGCCAGCACAGCAATGACGTTTGGAACCTGGTGCAATCCATTCCCGCAGGCCATCTGGCCTATCTCTGCTGGTTTCATGAACCGGAAAATGACGGCTCCGCGGCCGCGTTTGTTCCAGCGTTTCAGCAATTCTCCCGTGCGGTCCGGGCCGCAAACCGGCCGAACGTGAAGGTCACATTGATTCTAATGACCTGGACGTGGAATCCTGCTTCCGGGCGGAACCCGGCAGATTGGTGGCCGGGGGCGGAATACGTTGATGCTGTGGGGTTGGACGGATACAACCCCTATGATCCGGCGGTTGCCAACTCCAAGTGGAAGACGTTCAGCACGATTTTTGAGACAGCGGTGGACTGGATGCGCGGGCGGGGAGTCAAAGAAGTGGGTGTTGCGGAATTCGGCTGCAAGGAGCGCACCGGGGATGTGAATGCAAAGGCGAACTGGCTGCTGGACGCGGCGGGATGGGCTGATGCGCAGCGGTTAAGTTTTGTTTGCTACTTTGATTCGGATGTCGGGGACTCAGCCGGGGCAGGGTGGTGGTTGCGCACTTCAACCAATGCCACACAAACGTTTCGGGAAATTGCGGCGTCGCACCGATGAATTGCGGCTTCCTGCCGGGCTGTGCCTGCAGAGGAACAGTGGGCAAGAAGAGATAGAAGAAGGGCGCAGCTCACGTTTTTCGCCAATACCTTCGAGAATGGCGGCGAGTCGGGACGTTCCGGCCCGCCGCAGGTCGCGATGCAAGATCCTGGATAGACAGAAGCGTCCGAATGCGCGAGTTGCGGGAAGAACTGTCGCGAGGCCTGATGCTTCTTTTGCTTCAGCTACAACGGCCGGAACTTTTGGTCAAATCCCAGGGCGTAAAGGACGTTGGTGGCGCTGTTCCAATAAGCGTAAATGAGTTGGATATTTGCCGCGCTCAACTGGGCAAGGGCGGCGGGAGATGTCCCGGGATCGAGCCGCGGCTCGAAGACGAATTCCTCGCTGAAATTATGATGGCCTGGCGCGTAGGTCTGAGAATAGGCGTTGGTGAGGATGATGGGATCGGTGGTCAGGCCGGTGATGCGGGTCTCAACGAATTCGAGTAGTGGAGCCGTGTAAATCATGATGCCTTCGGGGCGCTTTGGCCAGTAGAAGGTCGTCTCGATCGTGACGGAGCCGGATTGGAACGTGCGCTGGCACAGGACCGCGCCCGGCATGATTTCCGGGCGGACTTGCAGAGAGACAGTCTCGGAGGTTGTTGTGCCTGAGACGCCTGAAGACATTGTGGGCATGGGAGTGGCGTAAGAGACCGTGACTTTTTTGGGAAAGTCCGCCTGAGTAAAGATCGGAGGCTGGGCTCCCGAGACGCTGGTGGTGAGACTGGTCTGAAGCTGCCATGAGCGGGCCTGAGGACCAGCGCCGGTGGTCCAGAAATTGGTGGCGCCGGAAGGGGAGACCGAGGCGTATGGCCACGAGCTTAGCGGGCCGGAGATAGTTTGGAGAGTGCCGTTGTCCGGGTACGTGCAGTCGCCATGAGTGTAGATGCCATCAACGACATTTGACGCGGCGAGGAAGATACTGCGGGTGTTGAGATTCCAGGCGGACTTCAGCCGATGGGCAGCAAAAGGGCGGGTGCCTTCGGCCTGGAGCACGGAGTAAGCAACCGGTTCATTGATGAGGCAGGCGACCGTGTTTGTGCCGGGCGCGTTGGGAACCTCGCGCACCTGTTTGACTACATGGCCCTGATAGAGGTCTTTTTTATATTCGAAATCCAGAGTAAAGCCATTCTTGGCAGGGTAGAACTGTCTGAAGCCCACGCCGATGAGGGCGAACAGGCGGGTGAATGCCTCATAATCGCCGCGCCAGTCCATGACGTTATCCCCGAGCGGCACGCGCGAGGAGTATTGCTTGAGAGTGAGCATGACACTGGAGTTGTACCGCGAAAAGCGAACGATTTCCGGGAGAGCAGAACCGTCCGGGTTAGTGACCGATTCCGCTCCGAGCTGAGTGACCATGTCACCACTGAGATTGGTGCTGTAAGAAGAGAAGTTAAAGGTGGGCAGGGCGACGCCGTTGGCCAGTTCCTCTTCGTCGGGGAACGAGTGGTGGACCAGCACGCCCATGGCGGCTTTGGATTCATCCACCCGATGCATGATGCGTTCGAGGCAGGCGTCGTCGTTGTAAAAGCTGGCATAGACTTTCTGGATGGCCCGGAAGACGCCGCGTTCATTTGACTCTTCGGGGTCGCAAAGGCTCGGCCCTGAGGTGTCCGCGTCGAGGTCGTCGGGGAGGCAGCCGCTGTAGCTATCGTAGAGTCCGGCGCCGGTGAAGTGCTCGGAATCTTCGACATTTGTGGAGCTGCGGAAGCGGATTTTTCGCTGGGGATTAAAGAAGAGAGCCAGCGTGTTTGTGATCGCCTGTTGCTGGGCGGCGTTAAACGCGGCGGTTTTTGTGAAGAGATCACGGATGGCGGCAAGGTTGGTCTTTAGCGAGACGACATCCGGCGGGAAGTTGGTGTAAGGCGCCAGGCGGTCGGCGATGTGGCTTCTGAGAGTGGCGCCGCCGGGGAGAGTCTGGTTCAGGAACTGATCCCAGAGATCGAAAGAGAAGGCGATGGCGATGGGGCAGTTTGTGGGGATGCAGCGGCGAAGGAAGCCGTAATTGGCGGCCTTGCCGCCGAAGTAGCGAATATCCGTGGGGACCATGGTGTCGGTGTTTGCCCAGAGCTGTCCAAAGGACTCCTTCGGCATGAAGTTGATGGGCCTGGGGATCTTTAGGGCGAGAAGCGCGGCTTCCAATGCAGGATCCAACTGGCCTTCGACATCGAGGAGGATAACTTGAGAGACACCCTGCAGGACCGTGGCGCGGACGATGACTTTGTGACCGTCGAGGTCCTGAGCGCGGGATTGTGCGTCCGCATCCGGCAAGTAAGCGAACGGAATCCCAAACGATTGGGAGAGGATGGCCGTATGGGAGTTTGGCGAGGAAGGCGTGAGAGAGAGGATTCCAGCCACGAGCGGGGTATCTGAAGGCACGCCATCCGTGAGGAGAATGTCCGCAGGCGTAAGGCGACCGTCCTGGTAAGCGGCTGAGACCTCCGTGGCGGGGAAGTATTTGAGCGTGCCGATTGCCCAACCGGGGGAGTAGCAGGTGTTAACGCTTACCCAGCGGTTGATGGAATCCACCGGTATGCCCAGGAGGTCGAATGCGGCGGCATTTGTGCGCGCGACCTCGCTTTGTTCAAAGGCCGGCATGTAAAAAGCCTCGGCATTGTTGGTGGAATAAACGGTTGCCTTCACGAGATGAAACCATTGGGCGATTTCCCCGGGCGTGTAGGCGTCGAGCCCGACGAATTGGATGCCATATTCGCCGTGGGCGGTTGACGGTGGATAAAGGACCGCGCCGAGGACGGCCTGTTGATTTGATCGATGCAGGGTCGCGGCATCGAATTCCGCGTAACTCATCCCTACGAACGGAGGCAGCCGCAAGGTCGCAAAATCGTAGTGAAAGAGGTATTTCCTGCTGTCCTGGTAATAGACGCGTGCGGGTTCGTTGAAAAGAATTGCAAACTTGATCCAGGTGACATTTCCGGCGGAGTTTGTGGAGCGGAGAGCATCGGCCGGGAAGAGGACCTGGTTTTTCCAATCGTCGCTGGAGGCGCGCGGTGTGGCCAAGAGCCGGTAGAACCTTGTGGTCAAGCCCGGGGACTCCAGGTCCGGGTAGGCCAGGAAGGCGTCGTGGGTCGTGGCGAACGGCGCCCAGTTCAGGAGGTTTGTGGAAGCAAAAAGCGTCAGGACAGAGCCGGTATGAGAGGAACTGTTGATGCGAATCCAGGGATCGCCCGGTTGCAGGGGGGTGATTTGGAGGGTTGGAGATGCAGCTTGAGCGCATGCGGACAGGATCGCAGACAGCGTGAAGACATGAAGAAACCACCCTTTCGCCCTTTCGTGTGAGTTGCAGCAGGTTTTCATAGGAAACGGCCCCGCAGGGCATTGCTTTTCTTTAATATATCGCCAGGCAGAGAAGGCGTTTTCATACGCAGTGAGTCATGTCAGTATGATAAACCCGGATGCATCCGCCGCAACTGCGGTTTTGCCAGGCGGGCCTGGTGCGCTTAAGGGCGAGTGAGTTCGGCAGGACTGGCGCGGTCAGGGAAGCACACAGAGCCGATAAAACCGGCGCGCGGGTGCGGGATTATTTTCGATATGTTGGAAGACGCCTTCGCCGCATATGGAATTGGCGATCTGTGTCCAATGGACAAAATCCTCTGTCGCCTGCAGGGCATAATGACCGGGCCGGCCATTGCCCGTGATTTGCAGGCGTCCATTGGGCAGGGCGAGGATGCTTATCGAGGGTGGGACAGCCTCCATTTCCACCCGCACGTTATCCACCAGGCCAAAGCTTAAGTCAGGATTGTCCGAAACAGACGCGTAGGTGTCAAAGTAGCCCACGAACACGTTACTTGCGGTAAAGGCTGCGTTGGTGACTGTTGCGATCAGAATTCCATCCATGATCCAATCCACGGTTGAGCCGCGTTTTGCAATGACCACATCGCGCCAGGCGAAGCCGGCGGCTCCGGCTGCGAGCGCCCCTGTCTGCTGTGGAAAGGCTGCGGCCTGCGCTGTCGGCGGCGCTGTGCCGCCCGGGAACATGGAAGTGTAGTAGGTGTTGCTGTTGCCCTTGGCCGTGCTGTCGGTTCCGGCAGCGTAACATCCGCTGGAAGGGTTTTGAAGCATTGAGCCGATAAAGGCACAGAAGTCTCCCTGGGTTGTGGAAGTGTCGGTGCTGCCGCCTTCGCCGTTTGCGAGGAACCAAAAACCATCCGCAATGCTGTCCGGGCCATTCCACTGCAAGCGATTTCCCGCGGTGCCGATGCCCGCGGTCAGCGATTCCGTCGAGCCTGTCCCCCCTTCAGGAAGCGGCCCATTTGCATTAATCCACATATCGAAGCGGAGCCGGTGGTCCCCGGGGAAACTGCGGTTTTTGGGGGAAAGAGACAGCGCGGCGATGGCGCCCGTGGTCATGTTGGCCTCGAGTCGGAGGCCTCGAGTGGTACCGCCGATGCTTGCCGGCGCCGGTGGTATGCCCATGGTGGAGTAATCGAAGCTGAAAGAGGCTCCCGTATCTTCGGAACTGCGGTTAATAGTCCATTGGGAAATCGAGTTTGTATCGAACGAGTCGAGGAAAACAGTTGTTTGGGGGCGCCACACCGTGACCGAGGCGGTTCTGCTGGTGGCGGACCCGTAGGCATTTGAGACGATGCAATGATAGAGGCCGGTATTCGTGAGATGAGCCATGCCGAGAGCGAGAGAATTGGCCGCTGCCCCGGGAATGAGGTTGCCGTTGAGGAACCAT
>CAYNZC010000047.1:0-31403 GCA_964401575.1 uncultured Verrucomicrobiota bacterium | reverse complement strand
CGGGCGATGCACTCCTGCTGGATTTGGCAGTGCGTGCGTGGTAATCCTGTGCTCAATTGGAATTCCGCAACCAACAGCATGGCGAATGCCATCTGTTTTGAGGAATCTGGAACAGCTTCTTGGAGTTCGCGGCCTTGCAACTTAGGCAGGTGCGCCTTCTTTTGTATTCATCCGAACGTTCCAACACACGGGCCACCCACATCCAGTGCTGTCCTCGGGAACCTCGACAATGATCGCCGATCACCAATCATCCTCTGCTAACCGAGTCAGGAACGCGACTGTTTCCAGCTATGTCGTGCGCCAGCAAAGCAGATTCTTCTTTGCGGGACGAGTGTTTCGTTGAACACTCGTGCGGTCACGTGATATGAGGTTTTGGCTGGCATTCTTTCTGGCGCTGCTCGCAGGGACCAGCTTCGCGCATGTTCCGCGAGCGGCATGGGGGATGCCCTCCCTCCAACAGGCCGGCGACGATATGTCATGGGACTACGGTCTGAACGGATGGGTGGAGGAAAAGGCGCTGCATTCGGGATAATGATTGCGGCATGGTGGTGCGGGGTTATCGCGGCCCTACAGGCCGCTGGGCGTTACCGTCCGGATACCCGGGCCTTCAGCCCGGGCTATCACATTGCGGGCCTTCGGCCCTCAAGTTCCCCTGAGGGCTTCGCCTCATCGCGGGTCTTCGGCCCTTGAATCCCCTGAGGGCTTCGCCTCATTGCGGGTCTTTGGCCCTTAAATCCCCTGAGGGCGAAGGTCCTTGGGTTGTCGCTTCCAATCACGAACACCTCCAGCCCGAAAGGGCTTTCGTATCCAAGATCGTGCTGCGTGTGGTGCTGCCGCAAACGCGCGCGCTCCAATCCGGACGACAGGCAATTTTCACGAAGACGCGCTGCCGAGTCTCCGATCGTCCCTTGCCGGGCGTGACAACCGCGCCTGTGCCTGATACCCTGTATTCCTCTATGCGTTCTGACATCATCAAAAAGGGCTTTGAACGAGCGCCCCACCGCTCTTTGCTGCGTGCGACCGGTTCCATCGAGTCGGAATCCGACTGGGACAAGCCGTTTATTGCGATCGTGAACTCCTACACGGATTGCATCCCGGGCCATGCGCATCTCAACGAAGTGGGCAGCCTGGTCAAGAAACTCGTTCGCGCAGCGGGCGGCGTGCCGTTCATTTTCAATACCATTGGTGTGGATGACGGCATCGCGATGGGCCACGGGGGCATGAAGTATTCCCTGCCATCCCGGGAGCTGATCGCCGATTGTGTGGAGACGATGGTGCGGGCGCACTGTTTTGACGGCATGGTTTGCATTCCAAACTGCGACAAGATCGTGCCCGGCATGCTCATGGCCGCCATGCGCGTGAACATTCCCACGGTGTTTGTGAGCGGCGGTCCCATGGCTGCCGGCGTGGCCGAGCAGACCGCGGAGAACGACGTGCCCGAGCACTTGCGTCCCGTCAGCCAGAAGTCCGATCTCATCTCCGTGTTCAAGGGAGTCGGCGAGCTGCAGACGGGAAAAATCACCCAGGAACAGTTGCTGAAACTTGAGCAAAGCGCCTGCCCCACGTGCGGCTCGTGTTCGGGGATGTTCACCGCAAACTCGATGAACTGCCTATGTGAGGCCCTCGGCATGGCGCTGCCCGGCAACGGCACGGTGCTGGCCGTTTCGAAGGAGCGGGAGGCCCTCTACGAACGCGCGGCCCGCGCCATCATCAAGCTCGTCGAAGCCGATCTTAAGCCGCGCGACATCGCCACCCTCGAAGCTTTTGACAATGCGCTCGCGCTGGATGTCGCGATGGGCGGCAGCACCAATACCGTGCTACACACGCTGGCGGTGGCCCGCGAGGCCGGCATTGATTACGACATCAAACGCATCGACACCATCTCGCGCCGCGTGCCGTGCTTGTGCAAAGTCTCGCCCTCGTCAAACTATCACGTCCAGGATGTCCACCGTGCCGGCGGCATCCACACGATTCTTGGCGAGCTCAAGCGGATGAACGCCTTGACGCTGTCCTGCAAGACGGTTACCGGCAAGTCCATTGGCGAGAATATCGACGAATGGGATATCCGCTCGGAAAAGTGCACGGACTGGGCCAAAGCCGCCCGTTTGTCCGGGTGCTCCGCGCTAGTGCTGGACCCGGCCGACAAACTGGGGCCCGCAGCCCGCACCGCCAGCGGCAACCTGGCGCCCAAACCCATGCTCTTTTTTCCGGCGGATCCGCGCGCCATCACTCTCTGGCGATTCGCCGCGGCGTTCAACGCTGCGGACGCCTCCGTGGCCGCCGCGCTTTTCGCCAGCGACGCCGAATTCCAGGTGGATGAAAAGCTCACCTGGAAAGGGCGCGCGGAAATCGAGGCGGGCTTGAAAGCAAAGTTTGCCGAGTTCCGCGGCATGTTGCGCGCCGAGCTCGGGCAGCTCAAGGGAACGCCTGTGCTGGTCATTTGGAAATACGCCCGCGGCGAGCCAAAGAAAGTCTGCTGCCTCGTGCGAACAGGCCGCCTGCGCAACTGGCAGATCACCAGGGCATACCACGAGTATCGCCCCGGGCCATTGGCTGATGCCCAGCCCGGCGGCCTGATGCCTTACGACGCCGCGTTCCGGTTTGATGCCCGCGATTGCATCCGCACCCGCGAGACCGCCTACACGGCGGATGGCGGCCTGTCCATCCTTTACGGCCAGCTCGCCCCGGAAGGCAGCGTGGTCAAAACCGCCGGAATTAGCGACGCCTTCAAAGCGGCGTGCGGGCCGGCTTTTGTTTTCGAGGGGCCGTGCGTGATTTTCGAGAGCCAGGAGGAGGCCTGCTCCGGCATCCTCGGCGGCAAGGTAAAAGCCGGGGATGTGGTGATCATCCGCAACGAAGGCCCGCGCGGCGGACCCGGCATGCAGGAAATGCTATCCCCGACCAGCTACATCGTTGGTATGGATCTCGGCGACAAGGTGGTGCTCATCACTGACGGACGGTTTAGCGGCGGGACTGCCGGCGCATGCATCGGACACGTCTCGCCCGAGGCGGTTGAGGGCGGGCCGATCGGCCTGCTGCGCGAGGGTGACCGTATCCGGATTGATTTTCCGAATCGGACCATGGACATCCTGCTGCCGGCGGGCGAGCTGGATAACCGGAAACGCGCATGGGAGCCCGTGCGCAGGGACCTCAATGGCTGGCTCGCCAGATACCAGAAACTGGTGTCGAACGCCAGCAAGGGCGGCGTGTTGACCGGCTAGGATCAGCGCCTCACCGGGTCGGCAAACGCGCGCACCTGCGCTTCCTTGTAGCTGTGCAGGAACAGCGCGTTGTCGGCAACGGCTTTTTCGATCAGTTGTTTCAACAGGAAAAGCTCCGAGCGGTTGATAACCGCGTGGACGCTTTGCTGAAACGCCTGCATCGGCATGAAGGTCTGAAACGAATCGCCCAGGAGCAGGATTGTCGCATGACGCCTCTGCGCCATGGGCATGCTCTTAAGCATATCGAGCGTGCTGTTTTCCTCGATGGTGTTCGCGGCGAACAACTCCTCCACGATCACGACCTGGTAACGAACCTGGCTGAAGCGCACGGCAAAGTCCGAGTGTGTCGCGGCGGTGTGCACCTTGTAGCCCAGTTCCTCGAGCGCGCCCCGGGCGGTGTCCAGCAGGTCCGGGGTCGAAAAGGCCAGCAGCGCCGGTTTGTCGGTCGCTCCGATAAAATCAAATTTGGTCGAGGGCATAGGATTACTTCACTTTGATGGCCAACGGCGTTTTGTGATCTTTTTTGGCGTCCTCGAATTCTCTCATTCGAAGGAAGTTGAGACCCACGTTCGAATCGCCGCGGCTCTTCCTGATGTTGTCAATGCCGCGCGCCACGGGTCCGCGCTTGGTGCAGAACAGCAGGGCCGTTTCCTCGGTAATAATTCCCTGCTCGTAGGCATCCAGGGCGGAGAAGTCGAACGTCCGCCATCCAAACGGCTGGCTGGCCTGAATGATCTCGTAAAAGCTTTTCCCTTCCGCCTCGCCCAGGCGGATGGATTCCTGCGTGCGGAGGCTCGAACCCATGATCTCCAGCAGCGCGTGCCGCCCGCCGCCAACGCGGGGCACCAACCGCTGGCTGACCACCCAGCGCAGCATATCCGCCAGGCGCACCCGGATCTGTTCCTGCTCCTCGGGCTCGAACATGCCCAGGATGCGGTTGATGGTCTGCCCGGCGTCAATCGTGTGCAGCGTGGATAAGACCAAATGACCGGTCTCAGCCGCGCTCAATGCGATCTTCACTGTTTCGCGGTCGCGCATTTCACCGACGAGGATCACTTTGGGCGCCTGGCGCAACGCCGCGCGCAGGCCGTTCGAGTAATCGTCAAAGTCCGATCCCAGCTCGCGCTGGTTGATGGTCGCCGTTTCGTGCGAGTGCACAAACTCGACCGGGTCCTCAAGCGTGACGATGTGCACCGGGCGGGTGCGATTGATCTCGCTGATGACGGCGGCGAGCGTGGTGGACTTGCCGGACCCCGTCGCGCCCGTCACGAGGACGAGGCCTGTTTTTTCGCGCGGAATTTCCTTGATGATTGGCGGGAACTTCAGGTCCTCGAGCGTGGGGATCACGGTGCTCAACTTGCGCAGCACCACCGAGATTGCCCCGCGCTGCGAAAACACATTGATACGAAAGCGCGCCTTGCCGATCAGCGTGTAGGCGGTATCGCAGGATCCGTGCTTGATCAGATCCACCAGGTGCCAGAGATTGTCCCCGACCAGGTTCAGCGCGATCACCTCGGTCTGGAACGGCGTGAGCTTCGTGATGGTGGATTCCAGTTCCACCGGCTTCAGCTCGCCAAAGGATTCGACCTGCGGCGGCTTGTCCACCGTGAACAGCAGGTCCGACACCTCCGGCTGGGACCGGAGCATGCAATCGAGTATCGTGTCCAGTTCGGGTCGCCTCATAAATCATCCTTCGTCATCGTCCGGCGGGTGCTGCAGGAACCCGCGAAACTTTTTCTTGTCCAGGCACTTCTCATAAGCCTCCTCCGGCGAGATGCGCTTCATGCGCAAGTGCTCCATGATGGCGTCGTCCAGCGGCTGGTTGCCGAGCTTCTTGCCGACCTGGATCATGCCGGGAATCTGGTGTGTCTTGCCTTCGCGGACGAGGTTCGCGATCGCCGTGGTGAAGACGAGGATCTCGAGCGCGGCCACGCGGCCTTTTTTATCAATCCGCTTGAAAAGGTTCTGCGCAATCACGCCCTTAAGCGCCTCCGAAAGAGTCGCGCGTATCTTGTTCTGCTGCTCGGCGGGAAAGACGTCAATGATGCGGTCCACGGTCTTTGCGGCGCTCGGTGTGTGCAGCGTGCCGAACACGAGGTGACCCGTGCTTGCAGCCACCAGCGCCAGCTCAATGGTCTCCAGGTCGCGCAACTCGCCGACGAGGATGATATCCGGATCTTCGCGCAACGCGCCGCGCAGGGCCGAGGCGAAACTCTTCGTATGCACGCCTGTCTCGCGATGGTTTACAAGGCAGTTCTTGCTTTCGTGCACAAATTCAATCGGGTCCTCAACCGTGATGATATGATCCCGCCGGTTCTTGTTGCAGTAGTCCACCATTGCAGCCAGCGTCGTGGATTTGCCCGAGCCGGTCGGCCCGGTCACCACAACCAGACCGCGATGCAGCATGGAAAACTTCTTCAACACCGCGGGCAGCGGCGTGTCCCCCTTCTCGAAATCCTCAAAGGACCAGACCTTGGTCGGAATCTGCCGGAACACCGCCGCAATCCCGTATTTCTGGTTGAAAAAATTCGCGCGGAACCGGGAAACATTGGGAATCTCGTAGCCAAAATCCACATCCCCTGTTTCCTCGAAGTGCTTGATCTTGTACTCCGGCGCGATTTCGTAGAGCATCTTTTTGAGCTCGTCATTATCGAGCGGCGGGTGATCCACGCGCTGGAGTTCCCCGTTGATCCGCAGCATGGGGTTATTGCCCGAGGAAAGGTGCAGGTCCGATGCCTTCTGCTCGAACATCAGGTTAAAGAATGCGTCGATTTTGGCCATAAAACCGTTTAATCTCCGTTGCAGATAGCTAAATTCACACCAACCCTTGCGGATGAGCGAAATACGGCGAATTATTGCGGAGGAAATACGGCATCAAGGCTCTATTTCCTTTGCCCGGTTCATGGAACTGGCGCTTTATTGTCCAGTTTATGGATTTTATGAAAAGGAATCAGACACGATCGGGCGCAAGGGCCACTTCTTTACAAGCGTCAGCACGGGCCGCCTCTTTGGCGAACTTCTGGCATATCAATTTGCCTCCTGGATCGATTTCAGCCGGCGGCACTCCCCAACCCTGATCGAGCCAACCCTGATCGAGGGGGGCGCCCACGACGGCAGACTCGCCCTGGATATCCTCGACGGGTTCCGCCAGCGGCGCCCCGATCTCTACCAGCACTTGAACTACTCGATTGTCGAATCTTCGGCCCGCCGCCGCTCCTGGCAGCAACACTCTCTGGCTTGCCACGCCTCGAAGGTTTGCTGGCTGGACGCGCTGCCCGCCAGCACCGGGAACGCGCCAGCCATCATCTTCTCCAACGAGCTGCTCGATGCTTTTCCTGTGCACCGCCTCGTGTGGCACTCCGCCCGCAAGCTTTGGGTCGAGTGGGGCGTCACCCTGACCGCCGGCAACTTCACGTGGTCCCCCCTGCCGGATATCAGCAGGGAGGTCCGCCCGCTGCTGCCCGATATCGCCCCGGACGTGCTCCCCGATGGTTATGTGATCGAGATCAGCCCCGCCGCGCTTGATTGGTGGTCCCGCGCCAGTGCGGCTCTCGGGCGCGGCTTTCTCGTCACTTTCGATTACGGCTTTTCTGCGGAAGACCGGTTCGCGCCGGAACGCACTGGCGGCACGCTGCGCGCCTACCGCGCCCACCGTGTCATTGCCGATGTGCTGTCCGATCCCGGCGAGCAGGACCTGACCGCTCACGTGGATTTCGCGGCCGTTCAGCAGGCAGGCGAGGCTGCCGGCCTGCGCACGATCGAATGGACTCACCAGGGGCGCTTTCTATCGCGGATCGCCGCAGCGGCGATTGTTGACGGCGTTCAATGGGACTCCGCCCGCATCCGGCAGTTGAACTCTCTGACCCACCCGGAGCACCTGGGCGCAACCTTCAAGGTCCTCGTCCAGTCCCGGCCCTGATGCGTCCGGCCAATCATGAGCCGCAGCGTTGTTTTCCTATTCGCCTGTTATCTCGATAACACACGCTTCCAATGCTTTCGCGCACGCCGGCGCCACGCCCTCCTTCATGAGTTGCTCACCGGTGAAGACTTCCCCCTGCCGCGGCAATGGATCGCGCCCGGGCGCGGGGTTGGCTTCCCGGATTGAGTAACGGCGCTTTGGATCCAGCCCCATCGGCCGGACAGCCACGGCGGATCCGTCCTTCAGTTGAAAGACAAAGAGCACCGCCCGCGACCGGTCCGCAGAGACATAGTTGAGCGCGCCGCGCGCGGCGTTGTGAGGCTTCTCGAGGCGATAAAGCTCGCCGAGGTGCGTGACTTCCCGAATGCGCTTGTAGGCGCTGATCGCATCGGAGCACACTTGCTTGTCATCAGCCGACAGCTTTGCGAGGTCCAGGTCCATGCCGTAGCGCGCACTCATGGCAACACAGCACGCGAAGTGCATCGGACGTTTGCCCCAATGCGTCACGTGGCTCGAGAGGGTCATCGCCGGGAAGAAATAGGAATAGTCCCATTGCATCAGCACGCGGCGGACCGGGTCGGTGTTATCGCTGGGCCAGAATTCATGGAAGTACTTCAGCGCGCCGAAATCAACACGCCCGCCTCCGCCCGAGCATAGCATCAGCTCGGTCTCGGGGTAGGCTTTGACGGTTCTTTCGAGAAGGTCGTAAAGGCTGCGCACGTATTCGATCCAGAGGTGCGATTGGCGCCCGGGAGCAAGCCAGGAGGACCCTGGCTGGGTCAGATAACGGTTGCAGTCCCACTTGACGTAGGACACTCCCGGGACGGAGAAAACGTTTTGGATCAGGTTCCACTCGAATTCGAGAACCTCGGGACGCGTCATGTCCAGGACGAGTTGATTTCTCTGCAGCTCCAACTCGCGGCCCGGCTGGCGAATCACCCACTCGGGATGCTGTTCATACAGCTCGCTCTTCGGGTTGACCATTTCCGGCTCGATCCAGATGCCGAACCGCAGGTTCTGGTCCGTTGCCGCTTTGGCCAGGGGCGCGATTCCGTTTGGAAGGCGCTTGCGGTTGGGCTCCCAATCTCCCAGGCCCGCCTTGTCATTGACCCGCGGATACTTGTTCGCGAACCAGCCGTCATCCAGGAGAAACAGTTCCACACCCAACTGGCGCGCCGGCTCATAAAGACCCGCAATCCGATCAAAATTGAAATCAAAACCGGTGGCCTCCCAGTTGTTCAGCAGCACCTGTCGCGGCTTGTTGCCATCCCTCACCGCAAATTCTCTTGCCCACGAGTGAAGCGTGCGGCTTACGTCCCCCATTCCTTTCTCACTCCACGCCCAAATCATGGGCGGGGTAGTGAATGTGCGGCCGGGTTCAAGGTGAAACGCGGATGCGTAAGGATTCATCCCGCAAATCGCGCGCACGCTGCCGCCATTGTGATCCAGCGCGCACGAGAAACTGCCCGACCATGCGAGGGAACCTGCCAGGACACGGCCGGACTCCTCCTGCGGCTCGGCATCCAGCGCGAGGATGAAGGACGGCGCGCGAAACCGATGCGCCCGCACGCCCAGCTTCGAGTCCAGCACTTTCGTGCCAGGGGTAACGGGCTCCACAACGGGGTTCATCTCGTCCGCCCAGTCCCCATGGAACTGCAGCAGGTGCAGCCCCGCCGGCGACAGCAGCAGGGAGGAAGAGGCGAAACGCTCCAGTCTCACGATGCCCGGCTCGGAATGCTGAATCTCGCTCCATTGCTCGATGACGTTTCTGCTCGAGTCCGCCCGGAAGAAGAGCTTTGTGGTGAAGGCATAATTTGGATCCCGCAGCAGGATCGTGACAAGCTCTCTCCCCGTTGCGTCACGGCTCCTCGATGTGCTCTCGTAGTTCAGGCAGGTCGAGGTGTTCCCGTCCGCATGAGTCACCTGCAACGCCGGCTCGAAGACGTATCCGTCTCCGGCCTGGGGATACGCTTCATCCGCTCTCTTCAGCTTTATGTCGCCTCCCCCGATCGGCGACTGGTACAACCGCCGGTCATCGCCAATGCGAAACTCCAGGACAAAGCGGTTCGCCCGCACTCGAACGGTTTCAAACGGGTCGATGCTTTGGGGCGGCGCGCCGCCTTCGCCCACCTCGATCCGGGCATCCGCCCATGATGCATGATCGTGACGGGTTCCATCCCCGGCGTCTGTCACGCCAAGCGTCAGAATCTGAACTCCGGAAAGGTCCAGATCCACCGGTTTGCCCTGCTGGCCGGCACGCAGGATCCCGCTTCGCCAAAGCTCCCGGTTGTCTCCCGATACGATGAATTCCACGCTGCCAGACTCCTTCGCGCTGTCATTGACGCCAACGACCGCGCGAAACCTCTCCGCGCCACCGCCGAGTTGAATGCGTAACTTGCCGGGCGCATGCGTGCCAAACCCCCGGTCAAACCGTTTTCCGGCAATGCTTATCGGGCCGCCGGAAATCCCCTTGTCCGGACGCACCGTTCCCCACCCGGCTGTGGCATTGCTCAGGTTCAGCGAGGAAATCCATACCGGCCCTGCTGCGTGGGCCATCATCCATGCGCCCAGGAGCATTGTCGCTATTACGAGGTTTCTTTTCATTTTATGTGTGAACATTGATTGTGACTTCCCATGACACTACTTCACCATTTCGCTCTCGATTTGTTCGAGGGTTTTCCCTTTGGTCTCCGGCAGTTTCAACCACACAAAAACAAAGCCGGCCACGCAGATGCCCGCGTAAACCCAAAACGTGCCCGCGGCGCTCAGCCGCTTGTTGAGAATGGGAAACGTCAGGGTGAGAATGAAACATGCGATCCACAACGCTGAAACCGCAACCGCCATGGCTGCGCCGCGAATCCGGTTCGGGAAAATCTCGGAAATGACAACCCAGGTCACGGGCGCGAGCGACATGGCGTAGCACCCGATTGCCGCGAGCACCAGGAGCAGCATCGGCAACCCCTTCACGCCGGACATGTAGCAAAACCCGAGAGCGGTATAAATGACCGCCAGACCCGCAGCGCCAAAAAGCATCAGCGGACGCCTCCCGCCCCGATCCACCACGCCCAGCGCCAGAAAGGTAAACGCAAGATTCACCGATCCCGTCCATGCAATGTTCTTCAGCACCGACGAAATATCATAGCCGGCCGCCTCGAAGATTTCCTCGGCATAATTGAAGATGACGTTGATTCCGCACCATTGCTGGAACACGGCCAGCGTAATGCCAAGCACCAGCGCTTTGCGCAGGCTTGGATGCAGCAGGTCGCTGAACTGGAGCTTCCGGCCCTGCTCCGAGGTCAGCGAGGACTCGATGCTCCGCATGGCGGCGCCGGCATACGCATCGCCTCCCACCCGCGCAAGAATCCGTCTGGCATCTCCGCTCCTGCCGCTCCTGGCCAGCCAGCGCGGACTCTCCGGCACCAGAAACATTCCAACGAGGAATAAAAGGGAGGGGGCCGCCGTTAACCCGAACATCCAGCGCCAGCCCTGCTGCCCGAACCAGGAGTTGCGGATGAACTCATCGGTCGCGCCCTCCGGAAGGTTTCGCACGAGAAACCAGTTGATGGATTGCGCCAGCAATATTCCGATCACAATCGTCAACTGGTTTATGGCAACCAGCTTCCCCCGCATCCGCGCCGGGGAGATTTCGGCGATGTACATGGGCGAAAGATTTGACGCCAGCCCGATTGCCACCCCGCCCAGCATTCGCCAGCCGACGAATATCGTGAAGGTGTTGGCAAGCGCGTTTCCGAGCGAGGTGACGGCAAAAAGCATTCCCGCCGCAATCAGCAGCCGCTTCCGGCCAAAGGCATCGCTCAGCGCGCCCGCAACCAAAGCCCCCGCCAGGCAGCCAACCAGCGCGCAACTGTTCGCCCAGCCAACCTGTGCCTCGCTCGTCAGTTGAAAGTATCTCTCGAAAAACGGCTTTGCCCCTCCGATGACCACCCAGTCCCACCCGAACAACAGACCCCCAAGGGCAGCCACCAGCGAGATGGTCCAGATGTACCCGGTGTTCAGTTTGACTGTGTCCGCCTCAGCCACAAGCGCTTCTGATTTCATGGTATTCTTACCGCCAATGAACAGGTGTCACAGCGCAACTTTGCGTACAAGCCAATCCCATTGTCAACTTCCACACTTTTGATCGTCGATCCGCAGCTCCTGCCCTGCCCGCGGACGTGATTACAGGTAAAACAACCCGGACCCGATGCGGCACGCCACGCGCCCGGCCGTTCGCATCGGCATATTCCATGTCAGCCCGGTCTTATGTCCTCCGGCCGCACTTCGAGACACTCGTCGTGATCTTCCCAGATGATCGCGGGATAGTGCTCCAGCAGCATGGGACACAGTTCCTGGCCGGCCTGCCCCAGGAGATCCTCGGCCTTTTTCGCCGCCGCCTCGAACTCCTGCTCGTAATCGGCGCACAAACGCTTCCGGTCGTCATCCCAATGCGCCACGCCGTGTACTTTATGGTAAGCGTCAGCCCAGCGGGCCAAACGTGTGCGCACGGGCTCCGGAATCTCGGCAAACGGCGCCAGCGTGGTCGTGCAGTGGGAGCAGAGCAGCCCCTCCTCCTTCACATCCCGGGTGAGCAGGGGGAGCGCGGGAGCGCGGCAGCAGGGAGATTCCATGTAGGCAGGCGGAGACGAGGCCAGTCGCTTCAGCCAGATCTGGCGCTTGTGGCCAAGGGTTGCACAAAGCCGGTAAGTGCCGCTCAGCGGATGCGACATTCGCCAGATCTTGCCCTCCATCTGGCCAAGGGTTTGGCACATCCACCGGCCCAGGGAAAGGTCGTCGAAATCCGCAAACGCTTCCTCATACTCCGCCCAGAGGATGTCAGAAGGCGATTGTTCCTTGAATTCCATTTCTTCGCGTGAGAATGCTGCCCGCCGCGGCGCAAGTCGAGTCCCGGATGATCCTCAACACCACGCGTGCCATCCGGGCCGTTCGCGGACAGGATGGCAGGCTTTTATCTCTCTGGTGTTCGCTCGAGGCGGCGCTTAGCCCAGGCTCTTCACTTTCGCAACGATCGCCGCGGCATTGATCCCGAATCGGGCCAGCAGTTCATCCGCCTTGCCCGAGCGCGGCAGCTCGCGAACGGCCAGCTTGTGAACTTTCACCCCATCCACGCTCAACTCGCCTGCAACCGCGTCCCCGAGCCCGCCTTCGGCGTAATGATCCTCAACAGTAATCACGACGTTGTTCGTCTTCGCCGCCGCCTTGCGAATCACATCCGCCCCCAGCGGCTTGATGCTGTAGGCGTCAATCACGCTCACAAGGATGCCCTCGGTTTTGAGCGCATCCGCGGCTTTCAGCGCCTCGAACAACGTCACCCCGGCAGCCACGATTGTGGCCCGATCGCCCTCGCGAAGAACCTTCGCTCCGCCAATCGGGAACGTCTCATCATTGCCGTAAATCACAGGCGTTTTGGGGCGGGAGGTCCGCAAAAACATCAGTCCTTTGTTCGCCGCCATCTGCTCCACAAGCTTCTCTGTGCTCACAGCGTCGCTCGGGTAAAGAACAGTGCTCCCCACGACGGCCCGCATCATGGCGATATCTTCCAGGCCCATTTGCGAGGGACCGTCTTCGCCGATGCTCACGCCCACATGGGAGCCCACGAGCTTCAGATTTGCCGTGGATATGCCTGCCACGCGCACCTGGTCATACGCCCGCGCAAAAAACGCCGCAAAGGTCGAGGCAAACGGGACCTTTCCGCGTGTTCCGAACCCGATCGCCACGGCCACCATGTTTTGCTCCGCGATAAAGCATTCCGTGAAACGCTCCGGGAACTTCTTCATGAACTTCTCGGAATAGGTCGAGTTCTTGGTGTCGCCGTCCACAGCCACGATTCTCTGGTCCACAGCGCCCAGGCGGGCCAGTGCGGCGCCGTAAGCCTCGCGTGTGGCCACCAGATCGCCCTTGTTATACGCCGGGGGGCCATAAGCCGCCGGGGCCGAAAGGTCCGGGGCCGGCAGCTCTGAAGGCGCCGGGATCGGCTGCCCTGCCGCGCTCTGGGCGTTGGCCTGCAGCTCCGCAACAGCACGGGCCGCCTCTTCCTGCGACAACGGCTTGCCGTGCCAGGCGTCTTTGTCCTGGATAAACGAAATGCCGGCGCCCTTGTAGGTCTTCGCCAATATCGCCAGGGGTTGATCGCCAAGCCCCACTGCGGCCAGCACCTCAACAATTTCCTCAAGGTCGTGGCCGTCAATTACCTCGGTCCGCCAGCCAAATGCTTCAAAACGCTTCCGGTAAACTTCAAGATCGTGCCCGAACGGCGTCGCCTGGCTTTGCCCAAGCCGGTTCACATCCACGATCGCTATCAGATTGTTCAGCTTGGAAATCCCGGCCAGGGATGCGGCTTCCCACACGGCGCCCTCCGCGCATTCACCATCGCCCAGCATCACGTAGGTCCGGTAATCCAGCTTGTCCAACTTCGCGCACAAAGCCATCCCGACGCCAATCCCCAGTCCCTGTCCAAGCGACCCGGTCGCAACATCCGCAAATGGCAGCCTCGGGGTGGGGTGCCCCTCGAGATCATTGTCCATCTGGCGCAACTTCTGCAGCTCCTCGACCGGGAAAAGACCCGCCTCCGCCCACGCGGCATAGAGAAGGGGCGCGGCATGGCCCTTTGAGAGGATGAAACGATCATTGTTATAATACCGCGGATTCTTCGGCTGGTACCGCATGTGCCCGAAGAACAGCGCCGCAACAATGTCAGCCGCGGAACAGCACGAGGTCGGGTGTCCGCTTCCCGCGGCCGTCGTCGAGGTAATGGAATGAATCCGCAGTTGATTAGCGATCCGCTTCAAAATGCCTGTATCAATGTCGTTCATGAACGGTAGAGGGTATTCTCTGCATGGGAAAAGAAAAGTAGAAATCAACCTTGAATCAAGCCCGCCCCGGCAGACAGCCCCGCCCTGCATGCATGAATAGGCCGGGATGAACCGGGGGGGCGGGCGTCACCTCATCGCCATCCCTGTCAGGATTTTGTTTTCTTTTTTCGCCCTGCCGCGCATGCTTTCTCATGCTCAACTACATCTGGCTGGGCCTGGTTGTGAGCGCCGTGTTGATCGCGGGGGTTACCGGGAACCTCAAACCCGTGGCGGACCGCGCGCTGGAGATGTCAAAGTTCGCGGTGCTGGATACAGCGCTCCCTTTGGTGGGGATCATGGCCCTTTGGCTGGGAATCATGCGCCTGGCGGAGCGGGCCGGCCTGGTGGCCTTGCTGGCTCGCGCCCTCCGCCCACTGCTGCGCCGGCTCTTTCCCGACGTTCCCCCCGAGCATCCCGCCATGGGCTCCATGGTGATGAACATGGCCGCCAACATGCTCGGCCTGGGCAACGCCGCCACGCCGCTGGGACTGCGCGCCATGAAGGATCTGGAAACTCTGAACCCGCACCCGGGCACCGCCACCAATGCCATGTGCACCTTTCTGGCCATCAACACCAGCTCCATTCAGCTCATCCCCGTCACCGCAATCGCCATTCTCGCCGCCAATAAATCTACAAACCCCACCGCCATCGTCGGCACCACCATCATGGCCACCAGCATCGCCGCAACCTCCGCGGTTCTGATGGCGAAGCTCCTTGAGAAACTCCCCATGTTTCGTCCCCAATTCCCGGCTGCGGCCGGGGACCGCCAGGCTCCCGGCCCTGCAAACGCGCCGGCAGCCGCGCCGGACAAACCGGCCGTCAAGGAAGCCGCCGGCCTGGCTCCTCTGGAATGGTGGGGTAAAATCATCCTCTGGGCCGTTGGCCTGTTCTTCCTGTTCCTCCTCGTCCGCATGACGTTCCCCGGATTGCTCGATCGAGCAGACGAGCCGGATGGCCGCAACCTTTTCATCCGTTTTGTGGATGCGGTCTCGCGACTGTCAATTCCCCTGCTGTTTTGCGTGTTTCCGCTCTACGCCGCGCTCCGTCGGGTCAAGGTTTACGAGGAGTTTGTGGATGGCGCCAAGGAGGGCTTTGATGTGGGCATCCGGATCATCCCCTTTCTGGTGGCCATCCTCGTGGCCATCGGGATGTTCCGCGCAGCCGGGGGCATTGACATGCTCAGCGCCGCCCTCGCGCCCTTGATGGCCCTGGTTGGATTCCCGCCAGACCTGCTGCCTATGGTTATTATGCGACCTCTGAGCGGCAGCGGAACCCTCGGCGTGTTCACCGAGCTGGTGAAGAATGTCGGTCCCGACAGCCTGATCGCCCGAACTGCAGGCACCATCTTTGGAAGCACGGAAACAACCTTTTACGTGCTGGCGGTCTATTTCGGCTCCGTCAGCGTCAAACGCACCCGGCACGCCGTTGTTGCGGGGCTGACTGCGGACGTTGTGGGTGTGGTTGCCTCGCTCATCATCTGCCGGCTTGTGTTTGGATGAGCGCACCCGCCGAGGCCGCCCCGCAGCGGTGAAAACGCCCGGCAATACCGGGCTGAAAGGGGGCAATCTTTTGCTCTGCATTCGCGCCCGCTTGTGGTATGGTAACAACGCTTGATGCAAATGATGAAATGTTCGGTTTTACGCGCCCTGCCAATCCTGTTTTGGTGGACGCTTGCGGTTTCAGCCTTATCGGTCGAGACAACTCAGGTTGCGGAGAACCACACGCCCAAGGTTTTTCGCCCGGTCGCGCCCGGCATGCTCGACGGGCGCATCGCCTACGTCACCGCCCGCATCCTCGAGCAGGTGCAAATGCAGAAGCACCCCTTCGATGACTCGATATCCGAGCAGTTCTTCGACAAATACGTCGCCGCCCTTGATCCTCAGCACCTGCACTTCACTCAGCAGGATATGGCCGAGTTCGACAAGTTCCGCGCCAGACTCGACGACCTGACGATCTCCTCGAAGTCCATCTCGGACACCACCCCGGCAGCCCAGATCTTTAATCGTTACATGCAGCGGCTCACCCAGCGCAGCACCTATTGCCAGGACCTCCTGAAATCCGAACAGTTCTCCTTCACCGGCGACGAGCGAATCCTCATCAACCGCAAGGACGCGCCCCGGCCAAAGGACGTCCGGGAAGCCCGCAAGCTCTGGCGCGAACGCCTGCGCTACGAATACCTCCAGGAAAAACTCGCCAGGCTCGACGAGAAACCGGCTAAATCCAACACCAACAAGACCGACAAGGCAGCCGGGCCGCCCAAGTCCCAGCACGAGGAAATCGTCGAGACCCTCAGCAACCGCTACAACCGCACTCTCAAGATGTTCGTGGATTGGGACATGCAGGATGTCCTGCAGATCTACCTGCGCACACTGGCGCAGGTCTATGACCCCCATTCCGATTACATGAACAAGGATCAGCTCGAGAGTTTCGCCATTGGCATGAACCTCAGCCTCTTCGGCATCGGGGCCGAACTCCAGTCCGTGGATGGCTTCTGCGTCATCCGACGCCTCCTCCCCAACGGCCCGGCGGACAAAAGCAAGAAGATCAAGGTGGATGACCGCATCGTGGCAGTCGCCCAGGCAGACGGCCCATTCGTGGACGTCATCGAGATGAACCTGAACAAGGCCGTCGCGCTCATCCGCGGGCCGAAAGGCACCGAGGTTCGGCTGGCCATCAGCCCCGCTGACGATCGCTCTGCGCGAAATGTCGTCACCCTGGTGCGCGACGAAATCAAGCTGGTGGACCAGGAAGCCAAGGCAAAAATCATTGATATGCCCAGCGCGCGCGGCGGAACAGCGCGTGTAGGCGTTATTGACCTGCCCTCCTTCTACGCCTCGTTCGACCCTGCCCATACTCGCACCAATTCGGAGCCAAAAAGCACCACCTCCGACGTGGTCAAACTGCTCCGCAAACTCAAGGAGGAGAAGGTCGCCGGCGTCGTCCTGGACCTGCGCCGCAACGGCGGCGGGTCGCTCGAAGAAGCCATCCGCCTCACCGGGCTCTTCATCAAGAAGGGCCCCGTGGTCCAGATCCGCGACATGGACGGCTCCATCGAGCAGAACGCGGATATCGATCCCTCCGTGGCTTATGGCGGGCCGCTGATGGTGCTTACCAGCCGCTTTAGCGCCTCCGCCTCGGAAATCCTCGCCGGCGCTCTGCAGGATTACGGACGCGCCCTGATCGTCGGAGACGCTTCCACCCACGGCAAAGGCACCGTGCAGACGGTCCAGCACCTGGCTCCTTACATGCGCGCCGGCGGAATCAACCTGACGAACGATCCCGGAGCGGTAAAGCTCACCATCAAGAAGTTCTACCGCGCCAGCGGCGCATCCACACAACTCAAGGGCGTCACGCCGGACATTATTCTTCCCTCTGTCTTCAACGAATCCAAAGACATCGGCGAGAGCGCCTTCGAAAATCCAATGCCCTGGGACACCATTCCGGCTGCGGATTTCGAGCGCCTGGATATGGTGTCGCCATTCGTCTCCGAGCTCCAAAAACTTTCCGACGCCAGAATCGCGACCAACAAGGATTTTGAATATATCTGCGAGGATATCGCCATCTTCAAAAAGCTTCAGGAGGATAAAACGGTTTCCCTGAACGAACAGGAACAGTTGGCCAAAAAGAACGAGGCTAAACTCCGCCAGAAGGCCCGCGACAAGGAACGGCTCGCCCGGCCCGAGCCGGACGAAAAGGTGTATGAAATCACCCTGAAGCTCGCCGACGTGCCCGGTCTGCCACCCCCGGTGGCCAGGACAAACAACGTCGCAACCGCCGGCCAGGATACGAGCTCAGCCGTCGCCGCTATGGCCAAAGCTCTCTCCGAAACCGATCCCGACACGGATGCCGAAGATTCCGAGGAGAATAAACCGCCGGCCATTGATGCCACTCTCGACGAGGCCCGGCATATTCTCGTGGATTATGTCTCTCTGCTCCGCAGAAACGAAATCGCTCGCGGAACCACAAGCGTGAAGAAAAAACCCCGCTCACCCGGACGCTTATGAAAACATGGATTATTCTTGCGATTGCCCTTGCAGCCACCTCAGTGCTCGCCGGCCCCGAACACTTGATTAAGCAAAAAGCCAAGGACGTCCGCGACCAAAGCAACGCGCGCCAGGGGGTTCCGCCCCGCCCGGCCACCACCCCGCCCGCTCCGGCGATCCAGCGGCCTACGGGCGTTCAAATCGTCTCCACCCCCGCTCAACAGAGCCTTGCCAGGTTCCAGGCGGATCTTGCGGCCATTAAACAGGGCAGCTCGCTCGACGCCCCCGCAAAACAAAAAATCATCTCTGACCTCCTGGGCGCCGCACAGAGCACCCGGCCGGGCCCCGGCACGGCAGACCGCTTCATCACCTCGATCCACAAGGCATTCGCCGCAAAACCATTGCCGGCCACAGCCCGCGCAAAACTCGTGATGAATATCGACGCCGTCCTCAATCCCTCAAAATATCCTCAGGCAAAAATGGATGCCATTTTCGACGACATCCGCTCCATCTTCCAAAATAACGGGGCGGACGTCGTTCTCGCAGCCGATATCGCGGCCACAGCCCGCCTCATGGCCGCAGAGGTGAGGAAATAGTTCCGCCCGGGAATTACAGAGCCACGGCTTCTCTTTTCCGGCCCTTCAGCCGCAGGCAATGGGTGTAGCCGGCCGATTTCGCGTGTGCCAGCGCCCGGGTAAAATCCGCGCCCACCTCGCCGGGTTGATGCGCATCCGATCCGAAGGTGATCGGCACCTGCGCCTCGTGCGCCCTGCGCAGGAAGGCCAGTGCCGGGTAAATTTCCTTGCAGTCTTTTCTTAGCCCGGCCGTGTTGAGCTCCACAGCCACACCCGTGCGCGAGGCAGCCGCCAGGAATCGATCGTAAAGAGGCGTGTAATCCCGTTCCGGGTAATACCCAAATTTCTTGCACAGGTCGGCATGGCCGATGATATCAAACAGGCCCGACGCGGCCGCCATGGTCAACCGCTCGAAATACGCATCCCAGATCTCGAATGTGTCCCGCGCCTGCCACACGGAAATCAGGCTCGGATTGTCAAACGCCCAATCCCCGATGTAGTGCACAGAACCGATGAAATAATCCCATGAATGCCTTGCCGCCAGCTCGCGGATCCAGTCCTCCTGCCCGGGTATGTAATCCACTTCCAGGCCGAGCCTGATTTCAAGCCCGGGAAAGTCGCGCCGGGCCCGGGCCACTCTATCAAGGTAGTCCTCCAGCTCCCCGGGCAGCATCCGCCAATCGTCGAAGTCGTCTTTGGGCATCGGGCTGTGGTCGGAAAAACCGATCTCATCAAGACCGCGCTCGAGGGCCTTTGCGGCGTACTCGGACGGCTCGCCCGTGGCATGGCGGCACAGGGGCGTGTGCATGTGGTAATCCGCTGGCAACTGCATGGCTGGCATCGTGCCAGACCGCGCCGCGCTTTTCCAGCCGCTTCGAGTTGAATTGTCATTTGGCCCCGCTCGCTCTAGCCTGCCCGTCAATGCGGTTACTGGACCGTTACCTTTTGCGCGAGCTGGTGGTGCCCTTCATTTATTGCCTGGGCGGGTTCGTCATTTGCTGGATCTCCTTCGATCTCTTCACCGAGATCTCGGACCTGCACGAACGCGAGCTACTGCCAATGGATATCGCGGAGCTTTATCTGGTTCGCACCCCGCGCATCATGGTCCTGCTGCTGCCGGTCGCCCTGCTCCTGGCGCTCCTCTACACGCTCACCAACCACGCCCGGAACAACGAGATCACCGCCATTCGCGGCTCGGGTGTGAGCCTTTGGCGGCTGGCTGCTCCCTACTTCATCGTGGGCCTTGCCGCCACGGCTTTTCTCTTCGTGCTCAACGAATACGTCGTGCCGGACAGCGAGGAGGCCGGCGCGGCCATCAAACGGCGGCGTTCCCGGGAAGCGGATGAGCTACCCGTCCACCAGACCCGCAACCTCGGTTTTACCAATAATCGCGATGGCAGAATCTGGCAGATCGGAATCTACGATTCCGCCCTCTCGCTCATGATCGACCCGCAGGTCATCTGGACCCGCGAGGACGGCTCGCGCACGTGGGTTCGTGCGGACCGGGCCTGGCCCACAAATGGCGGCTGGGCGTTCGAAAGCGTCCGCCAGTTTCGCGAGGAGCCGGGTTCCGCCTCGGAACTGGTGCCGCTGGCTCACACAAACCTGCTGGTCCTCCCATTTTCGGAAACCGCCGAGCAGATCAAGAGCGAGATCAAAATCACCTATAACATGACCTTCCGCTCCGCCCGCAGCTCGGAAATTCCCATCGCCGCCATCCGCGATTATCTCCGCCTTCATCCCAACCCCCGTCCCGCGGAACGGGCGTGGCTCGACACAAAAATGCACGGGCGGATCGCCTCGCCCTGGACCTGCATTGTCGTGGTGCTCATCGCGCTGCCGTTCGGCGCCGCCTCGGGACGGCGCAATGTGTTCGTCGGGGTGGCCTCGAGCATTGTGCTTTGTTTTGTCTTTTTTGTGGTCCAGCAATTTGGCCTTGCCCTGGGCACCGGCGGTTACCTGCCGCCCTGGCTGGCCGCGTGGTTCCCAAACATGGCCTTCGGCGCCGCCGGGGCATGGATGACCAGCCGTGTGCGCTAGAAAGAAAATATCCCGCGTGCCCGCCTCGAGTGCGCCCGCGAAAAACACGGAGTCGCTCGAACGGCGCTGCGAACGCCTCGAATCCCTCTGCCAGGTCGGCAAGGTGCTCCACTCAACTCTCGATCCGCAGGAGGCCCTGGACCTGATCGTTCGTGAATCTGTTCGGCTCACCCGGGCCTCGAGCGGCAACGCCGCCATGCTCAACCCCACCACCGGACTTCTCGAGGTCCAATCCGCCTCCGGTATTCCCGCACAGGCCGCTACTCTCGCGCACAGCTTGCGCGAGGGCATCACGGGCTGGGTTTTTCGAACAGGCAAACCCGAGCGCGTCGCCGATGTCACCCGCGACAAACGCTACTTCCCACTCCGGCCCGGCGTTCGTTCCGAGCTCGCGGTCCCTCTCCGCGTCCAGGACGAAGTCCGCGGCGTCCTGGTGATGGATGCAGACATCCCGAGCGCATTCAGCCAGGAAGACCAGGACATGCTCGAGGCGCTCGCCGAGGAAGCCGCCGCCGTCATCCGCAACACATGGCTTTACGAGCAAATACGCCTCAAGGCCCGCCTCCTCGAGGCCCTCGCCGGCGTCGGCAATACGGTCAACTCGGCCATCAACCTGGATGACGCGCTCCAGATCATCGCCCGTGAAGCCGCCAGCCTGGTTTCCGCCAAACTCTGTTCGCTCATGCTCCTGGATCCCTCCGCCGAGTGGCTCGCCGTTCGCGCCAGTTTCGGCGCGGGCCGCGCCTACCTCGACCGCCCGCCCGTGAGTGTCCAGGAGAGTTTCGTCGGCGTCGCCGTCCGCCGCAAGAGACCGCTCCAGCTCGAAAACGTCCAGGAGTCAAACCAGTATCAGCACACGGAAATCGCCAGACGCGAAGGCATCGTGTCGCTGCTTACGGTGCCTCTCATCTTCTCGGGCTCGTCCATTGGCGCCCTCAATGTCTATACCGGGCGGCGCTACAGCTTCTCGAACGAGGAAATCCGCGTGTTATCCGCCTTTGCAGACCTCGCGGCCCTCGCAATCGAGCGCGCTCGCCTTTACGAACGCGTGGTGGATATCGAGGAGCGTCTCCGTCAGAACGAAAAACTTTCCGCCCTGGGCCTCCTGGCAGCCGAAGTGGCCCATGAAATTCGCAACCCGCTCGCGGTCATCAAAATGCTCTTCCACTCGCTGGACCTGAGCTTCCCGGCAACAGACCCGCGCGCCCGGGATGCGCAGCTCATCGCCGAAAAAATCGAGCATCTCAATCTCATTGTGGACCGCATTCTCGGGTTTGCCAAAACCACCGAACCGCGCCTGGCGCCACTGGACCTCAATGCGCGCATCCAGGAGGTCCTCCTGCTGGTCCGGCACAAGTTGCGACAACAGGCCATTGAACTGGTCCAGGAACTCGATCCGAACCTGCCACAAGTGCCTGGAGACGCCACTCAGCTCGGCCAGGCGTTGTTGAACCTGGTTTTGAACGCTTCGGAAGCCATGCCCTCCGGCGGCACTCTCAGGATCGAGTCTTTCACCGCGAGCAAATCCGGAAAGCCCATGGTCTGTGTCCGGATCACCGATACCGGCGCCGGAATGTCTCCCGACCAGCAAAAGGGCGCGTTCAAGTCCCTCCTTTCCACCGCGAAACCCAAAGGCACCGGTCTTGGCCTTGCCATCGTTGGCAAAATCATCGAGGCCCACAACGGGGCCGTCACCATCGATTCCCGCAAGGGGCGCGGCACATCCGTAACCCTGTTCCTCCCGCTGGCAGACAGCGCTCCAGCAGAAGGGGGATGACCTTCCCGCAGCCCATGGACACCAGGCGCACAAAGCGATGAACAGGTGGCCAGCCGCCCTTGCGGTCCATGTGCCTCACTGCGGGACGAACCCGGATGAGACCCGACCGCACCACTTCATTCCCGGGCTCTTGCCGCGCCTCGCATCCACTTTCCTCTTTGGAAAACATGGGTCAGGAAGTAGTATTCACCCGGAAAATGCGCGGGCATTCTAAAAGGCGATTCACGTGGTTCAAGCCGGACAGGGAAAAGGACCGTTACTACTTGTTGCCGGGCATGGGGGGCAGAGCCCTGCGCCGGAAGCAGAAGGTAATCCTGAGGTGGACGTTTGCAGCGGGCGCTCTTACCGCAGCCGTGGTCGGGACCCTGATTTACATCATCAACAAAAGCTGAATCGCCGGCTCAGGAAGCCTTGAGTTTCGCCAGGGCCTTCTTCGCGCGAGCCAATGCCGCCTCGAGTTTTCTGATGCGCTGTTCGCAGGTCTTGCCCGCCTTCTTAACGGCTGCCAATTCACGGGTGCGATGCCGCAACTCGAGCTGCGAAACAATATGACGGGCGAGCACCTTTAGCGCCGCCTTCTGATCCGCTCTCAGGGACCGCGGCTTTTTGTCAATGATGCAAAGTGTTCCGAGCGCATAGCCATCCGGCGTGATGAGCGGCGCTCCCGCATAAAACCGGATCTTCGGCCCGCTCGTGACCAGTGGGTTCGAAGCAAACCGCTTGTCTTTCAACGCATCCGCAACAATGAAAAGGTCCGTCTGCTCAATGGCGCGGGAGCAAAAGGAGACATCGCGCGAGGTCTCTTTGGCGCTGATTCCAACCTTGGATTTGAACCATTGGCGGTCCTCGTCCACAAGCGATATCAGGGCTATTGGCGCCTCGCAGATCCGCGCGGCCAGCTCGGTCAGGTCGTCGAAAACTTCCTCGGGAACTGTGTCCAGCACCTCGTATTGCCAGAGAACTTTCAGCCGTCGGGCTTCGTGTTGGACCATTGGAGCGCTCATTTTCCTGAGAAACTACCCGCACTCGCCGCGAAAGCAAGCTTCAGCCCGTTATTCCGGCAGCAATCCAAGACGCCCGGCAGCCCGCACAAGATCCGCCAGTGATTTCGCCCCCAGTTTCTTCATCACCTGCGCCCGCTGCAGCTTCACGGTCTTTTCCGCAGTCCCCAGCTCGGCCCCGACCTGCTTGTTCAGCATGCCTTTGGCCACAAGCCGGAACACCTCCATCTCGCGCCGGGTCAGACGGCTGACACGTTCGCGCAGATGCTCCAATTCCGCCTCCGCCGCGAGGCACTCCGGGCAGTAGCAGTTGGACAGCAGGACATCCAGGTCCTTTCGCAAGTAGTTCCCCACATCCTTCCAGGCTTTGTTGCGTGTTCGCACCCGTCTGCAGCTGATGCAAATGGGCACCAGCTTCTGCAAGCGCATCAACTCGGCCACGTCCTCCAGGATTACCAGCGCTCGCTCCCGTCCGTCACGGCTCAGCGGCGAGGCTGTCACCAGGATGTACAGCTCGCGCGGCTTGCGCCCTTTTCGCACCAGTTGCATCCGCACCCGCTTCCGAACACACCGTGCACCCTGAATGGCCCGGGTCACCGAGCTCCGCAACAGGCATTCCCTGCAGTACACGCCCCGGCCGCACCCGTCCGGATGATCGTGAGAATGGACACATCGCAGCACCTCACCGCCCCGGCGCCGCAGGATTTTCCCGCGCTCGCCGCTTGCAAGGGCGCGGGCATTTGAATTGTACTCCAGCACACGGAGATCTCCATCCATCAGAAACGCAAATCCCGGTATGGCATCCAGCAACGCTCGAACGGAGTTCTTCCGGGGCTCTCGGGAAGTTGTTGCTGTCGCGTTCACGGATACATTGCCGGCACAGCCGCAATCCGGCTTTGCCGTCGGTCTCATTCTAGCAAACCGGCACGCAGTCACAAACCTCTTTTAGGCCCAAAGTCCTATTTGTTAAACGGTTCACCAGAGTTATATTACCCGCCCTTTGAGGTCATGGGCGGGCATTATGATCCGAGGGCGCAAGGGCTTGTGATGGCCCGCTTGCGTTGATCTTTGCTCACCGCGGTGTAGGAGGGAAAAGGGAGACGGGAAATGGATCGACCTTAGCCGCGGTGAGCAGTTTTTTTGCGATTGGATGCAAACTCACGCCTCCTCCAGAAACGACCGCCATTGCCGTCATACATGCCTCCTTTGCGGCAGGTCGCGACCAGGATGCGCGGACAAGCCTCCGCAATCCCCTTCGGCGCTGCAGCGCTGCGGTTACGGCGCACGCCAGGCGGCGACGAACATGCCGTTTCCACCATGCTCCTGTGGCAGGTAAAGTCGGCGTGTGCGCTCGCCCCCGCCCAGCGGATCCTTGAGAGACATCAGCTGAAACTGCGGAAATCTCTTTTCGAAGGCATCCGCCACGCCGTGGGTTTCGGCGGTTGTGATGGTGCACACGGAGTAAACGAGTTTGCCGCCGGGCTTGAGCGAACGCGCCACACGCGCCAGCAGGTCCAACTGCACCGCCGCAAGCTCGCGCACGTCCTGCGGTTGTGTCGTCCATCGCGCATGAGGATTGCGGTGCCATGTTCCCAGCCCGCTGCAGGGCGCATCCACGAGGACGCCGTGAAACAGTGTTTTAGTGGGCAGCTTCTCTCCGCCATCCCACTCGGCCACCCGGTAGTTGAACATCCGCCCCTTGCCCGCCCTCATTCTCAGTCGGCGCAGCCGCCACTCGGACTTGTCGGATGCCCAGATCAGGCCCTTGTTCTCCATCAACTCGGAGAGGTGAAGGGTCTTGCCGCCTTCGCCTGCGCAAGCGTCCCACCAGGTCTCCCCGGGCTGCGGATCACACATGAATCCCACCGCCTGCGAACTCAGATCCTGGATCTGCAAGTCGCCTGCCTGGTAGGCCGCCGTCCGAAAAATGTCTTCCCTGCCGAAATACCGGAGCACATCGGCCAGTCTTCCGGATCCAAAGGCCACGCAGCTTCCCAGTTTTTTTGTAATCGCTAGCCCGAGTCCCCGCCGCGCGCGCAGCCACAGTCTGGGCTCTCCTTGGAGGGCGCGAACCAGTTCTGGCGTCACAGGCGCTTCTCCCGGCACCCAGGAGGGAAAACTCCGCTCCAGCAGCTCTTTATCCGAGAATTCCTCAGGCGATTTTCTAAACTTTCGCGCCAGCCCGTCGGCTTCGGCAATCTGTGCATTGAGCGCCGCCGAGGAATTCAGCCATCCTTTCCAGCGGTAATAGCTGAAGACCAGGTGTGTGGCATCGGCCGAGGGCATCTCCGCCGGCGCGTGAACGCGGGAGAGGGGATCAAACCCGGGGCGCGGCAGCCTTGATGACAGTTTCTTCTGCTCCAGGAACAGCTTTCTCAGAACCGCATCCGCCGGCTCGCCTTTTTGCGCGCGGCGAATTGCTTGTTCCGCAAGAGCCATGGATCGGGCGTCCGGGCCGATCGGCCTGGGTGTTGGATGTGTATAGGCAGGGCGAAAGGCCCTCATGCCTCTTGCGGCGCCAGGCGCGGCATAAGGACTGTTTCTTTCTGTTTTTTTCGGGAAACCCGGCCGCCTCTGGGCAGGACGTCGTGCGCCAGACCCCGTCATGGTCCGGTGCGCCGGCCGCCGTTGATTTTCATTATTAGACATTCGTCCTTCTCTGTGTGCGCTTGTTTGCTTCCGGTCTCCTGAGTTCGGACGCATGAGCTTCCCAGAGAACCCCCTCTCCGCAAAGACCAATCTGGATTACCCCCGCCTTTGGCAGCGACCACTCCCGACCTGCCGGGGCTTCGGCGAAGGCGGCTCCACATCGTCCGACTATTCCCGTCTCGCTGCGATCTCTGTTTGTCTATGTGGTTAAATCCTCTCTCGCCCGGTTCACCCCGCGGGATGGCGCAGCCTATCCTGCCGGAGCCCGTTCATGCCTCGGGTGAAACCATGGCCTGGATGGTCATGAGGGCATTGCCTTCCAAGCGATTGTTCACGTAGATAAACGTCCGTCGCCCGGGCGCGGCCGCCAGGCCTTCGCGAACAAGATCCCGGCCTGCGGCCCGGGCATCGGGCAGTTCCTCCTTCACCGCATCATACGGCTCGAACTGCTGCACCGCTTCCTCGTAGCGGCGGCCGGGCTTGAGCAGAAACCTCGCGGCCACGACCGCAGGGTTCGTGCGGCTGCCGGGCAGGGCCATCTGCTCGCCGACGGGCGGCATGGCTTCCCACGAATTGAAAACATGCGTGACGCCGTGACGGGCCAGGCATTCGAAATAAGCGGGTTGAAGCCATGTCCGGTTCCGAATCTCGATCCCGTAGGGCCAGCCGCGCGGCAGCCTGGCCAGGAACGTCTCGAGATCGGAAATGAAGTCGCGTCCATGCTGGTAATCCGCGGGCCAGAACCTCGAGAACTCGAAGATCAGCAGCCCGATGTTTGCCCGTATCTCCCGGCAGGGGCCGAGAAATTTTTGTTCGAAAAGCTCCGCATTCAGAAAGTTCGGGTTTGTTTTGCCCGCTTTGTTGCCAAACCGAGGCAGGTTGGAAAACCGCTTAATGCTGATGGCGTCCGTCACTTTCAGCGCAAACAGAAAATCTTCCGGCGCCTGCGCGGCCATCCCCTCCAAATACTCCGGTCGGGGAAAGTCATAATAGGCGGCGTCCAGGCACACTGTCTTGAAGACCTCCCCGTACTCTGAAAGACAATCGCGCTTGAATCGGCTGTCGGCAAACCGTCCGCGCCACTCGTAGCGGCTCCGGTCGTAAAGCAAGCCGCACCAGCCGGGGTATTTCCAGGAAGATGTGCCGATAAAAACTCCGCGGCCGGCAAGCACACCCAGCAGTTCCTTCATTCTGTCCCGGGAAAAATCCACGCCCAATGATACTGCCGGCGGCAGCGCCAATCAAACGGCGACCGGGGTACAACGCGGAAACTAAAAAGCGTTATTCGGTGGGTTCCTGGGGGTCAATGCCGGTGGGTTGGTTCCCCTGTTCCGTGTTCCTGTTAGCCTCGAGAATGGATTCGAGCGTTTGCTTGAATTCCTCCAAACCGGTCGATGGCACGATGATCGTATCGTGACGTCCGCCCACGTCTTCGGTGATGCGCAGAAATCGCCCGCGCGGGTTTTCCTTCAACGAGAAGATGAAAGTTTTCCGCTCAATCTGCACCTTGGCAGACTTGATCGTCGTCTCGTTCCTCGGAGGGGCGGGTGGCCCCCCTCTGAAACCCTTGTTTCCGAATGGCGACGGACGCTCGTTTGAAATCATAACTTCTTTCTTCTGTCTTGGAGCCCCCAGTTGAGCTTCCCCCTTTTCTACGCTCTCAATGAGCAAGTTTAACGTTCTCTATCATGTGCTATTGTCAACTCCGGTATTTCCCCGGAACAAGAAACCTTGTGGCATCCGGCGGGTTTGCCACGCGCCAAAGATGCGACCCTAAACCGATAACCACCAGCACATAAATTGCTTGCGATGCCCACTGCCATCGGGCCTTTGCCCTTGCCGAGACGGCCTTTTGCACCTCGGTGCGGTTCACCGCGTGAGCGCCGAGATGCAGCCTTTTGACGGCGGGTTGAATCACTACCTCCTGGGCTATGCCCAGCAACAGCAGCGACAGCAGCAACGCCAATGAATTCTTAGCGATTACTTTGCCGAAGTAAAGAGATTCCGCACAAAGGTGAAAAAGTGCGACAACGGAACAGACGATATGAAGATCCCAGTAACGGGCGGCGATCAATTCGGAGACGACCCCGGAAATGTAGGGGTAATGCCGCGGCGTGAGCAGGGCCTGCATTTCGCTCGAACCAACCGCCTTGCTTGTTCCCCATGCCGCGAATACAGCCGCTCCGAGCCAAATGGCCGCATTCAACAGGCCAATGATTCTAGCAGTGGCGATCATCGAGGGGCCACTTTATGAAACAGCGCATGGCCTGCCAAGCCTCAATCTGCAATGCAAGCCCCTCAAATGCCGCCGGTGGAACCGGCAGGGATGAGTCTCAAATCATCCCCAATGGAATCTACCTCAGACGGCTCAGGGTTTCCTTAACCTTGTTGAAGTCCGGCAGGTCTTTGGGTGTCGGGGTGCGCTCGCTGTATTGCACGACGCCATTCTTATCAATCACGAACGCGGCGCGCGCCGCGGTGTCTCCAATGCCCGCCAGCATCGGCAGCAGCACGTCATAGGCTTTGGTGACGTCCTTGTTGAGATCGCTCGCGAGCTTGATGGTAATCTTCTCCTGCCTGGCCCACGCTTCCTGCGCGAAGGGCGTGTCCACACTGATCCCGATCACCTCGGCGTTGAGGCCTGAGTACGAGTTCAGACCCGCCGAAATGTCGCACATCTCCTGCGTGCAGACGCCCGTGAAAGCCGCCGGAAAGAAAAGCAGCACGGTGTTTTTTTTGCCGAGGTTGTCGCTCAGTTTCACATCCACGAGTCCCGAAGCCTGCTTGGACTTGAGGTTGAAATCAGGCGCCTTGGAGCCAACTGGTATAGCCATAATGTTATTCGTTGTTTAGCGTTTACAGCACGTTACTGTTATCCATGACGGCCTCCCCGTCAAATTCCGCATGCGCTTCCCGAACATGCCGGCAGCCCCAAAAACCGCAAATTCTCAAACGTTTTTTCCTTTTCTGCGCAACCCGGTTCGCCTCTACTGGTTTGGTATGCGCAAGCCTGAATTACTTCCCTCTCCCAGAAACCTCAGATTTCTCAACGGCTTTTATTCGCTGCCGGACCGGGCGGTGTTGCACCTGGATGCATCCCTGCCCCGGGCCGAAGTGCTGCTGCCGCTGGCGGACCGCCTCCGGAGCGCCGCGGCGGAAGCCGGCGTGCAGCTCGAGCTGGCCACCGGCCCGGCCAGCCATCCGCGCATGGCCATCCGCGCCCGCGTGGAACAGGGCGCGCCCGCCAGGACCGAGGGCTACATCCTCCGCATTGAAAAGCGCGGCGTGACGATCGGCTACCGCGACACCGGCGGGTTGCGCGCGGGTGTGGCCACGCTCCGGCAATTGCTGCGCCAGTACGGGCGCAGGCTGCCGTTTCTCACGATCCAGGATTACCCGGATTTTCCGCGCCGGGGCGTCATGCTGGATGTTTCACGCGGCAAGGTGCCCAACCTCGAAACGCTGCTCGACCTTGCGGATCAGCTTGCCGATTTCAAGATCAACGAGCTTCAGCTTTACGTTGAGCACACGTTCGCCTACCGCAATTACGAGCCGGTTTGGCGCGGCTGGGGCGCGCTCACAGGCGAGGAAATGCTGGTGCTGGATCATTACTGCCGCCAGTTGGGCATTGATTTCGTCCCGAACCAGAACTCGTTTGGCCACCTGAGGTACTGGCTCGAATACTCCCCGTTGCGAAAACTGGCGGAGGTCCGGGAACCTTACGAAGGCGCTGGCGGAACGTTTCTGCGCTATCCCACCACGCTCGCGCCGGAAAATCCCCGCACGCTCCCGTTCATCCGCGGCCTCTACGACGAGTTCCTCCCGCACTTCACAAGCTCCCGCTTCAATGTTGGCTGCGATGAAACCTGGGATCTCGGGCGCGGCCAGAGCAGGGAGATCTGCGAGGCGCGAGGCAAACACCAGGTGTATGTCGCTTTCCTGAAGAAAATCTATAAAGAGGTAAAGGCGCGCAAGCGCCAGATGATGTTCTGGGGCGACATCATCATGCACGAACCCGGATTGATCAAAGATCTGCCCGAGGACACCATTGCCCTCAACTGGGGCTACGAGGCAACCCATCCTTTTCACAAGGAAGCGGAAATCTTTGCCAAATCCGGAAGGCCCTTCTACGTCTGCCCGGGAACGTCCACGTGGATGACGCTTATCGGCAAGCTCGATAATGGGCTCGCCAATCTCCGCCTTGGCGCGGATGCCGGCCGGAAGAACGGGGCGATTGGATATTTGAACACGGACTGGGGCGACGGCGGGCACCCGCAACCCCTGGCAGTAAGCTGGATCCCATACGCAGCCGGCGCGGCACTGAGCTGGTGCGCCGCATCCTACGACGAGAAACTGCTGCTGCCGGTCCTCAGCCGGGACGTCTTCCAGGATCCCACCGGCCGCGCCGCCCAGGCCGCAATGGCTTTGGGGTTCGCCCACAAAAAGTTCGGTTATTTCCAGCCGAACGTCACCCCCTTCGGCGCCGTGATTGCAGCTCCCATACCGAAAACCCGCGAGCTGATGTGCCGCGACGGTCTCAAGTATTACGCGCGCATTCCCGCGAAAAACATCCGGGCCGCCGCGGACGAAATCGAGAAGCAAAGGAAGATTCTCGCTTCCGCCAAACCCGCCACGCGCCGTGGCGAAATACTGCAAATCGAGCTCGATTTTGCCTCGAGCATGGCGGCCGAATCCTGCCACATCATGCTTTGGCAGCAGGCCCTGGCCGCGGGCAAAAACGCGGAGGCCCGCAGGCTGGCCGGGCGCGGCATTGCAGCGCTCGCGGAGATTGATCGCGAGTTCAAAGCCTATTGGCCCACGCGCAACAAAGGGGACACGAGCAAATGTTCGGCCTTCCTGCAATGGCGCATTTGGGACTACAAGGAGGCGGCCCTGCACTTTCCGCCAGAGGCCGCCCGACCGCCCCGGCAGAAGCCTTAACTCCCGGGAAGCCGCTTCGCGCCAAAGTAGCTCTTCCGCGCATAAACGCGGACATAATCAATGTCGTGGAATTGCGGGAACACCGTGGTTGCATCCGGGTTCCCGGGCCACGCGCCGCCAACGGCGGTGTTGAGGATGATGTGGTGCGGCGTGTGCGGCACGCCGTTGGTCGTGGAGTGGATCTGGTGATCGTCAATAAACCAGCGCAGCCGGTCCGGTTCCCAATCCAGGGCGAATACATGAAAGTCTTTGGTGTAGTCCTGGGCGCTTCTCCATGTGCCTGAGCTGGTTTGTTTGCGTCCGTCAAAGCTGTGGTAATGCAGGGTGCCGTAAACAATGTTCGGCTCGTGCCCGAGAAACTCCATAATATCAATCTCGCTGTACCACGGCCTGGCCTCCGGGATCAGCCGCTCCCTTCCAGCCGCCAC
>CAYNZC010000046.1:26176-31494 GCA_964401575.1 uncultured Verrucomicrobiota bacterium | reverse complement strand
CATTACCCTTGAAAGCCATAGCAGCCCGAATAGGCTTGGGCACAGTTCCAGGAGTGCAAACGCGACATTACATCGATGGATGGACCGGCGGAACCAAAGTGCTTCCGCCGACCTCCCAAACATCGGGATCTAACAGAAAGGAACCGCATGCCGACCGCACCAAACCATGGCTGGATTCCTTTTCAGGCGCTCGCAAAACCTTTCAGCCCCGTCACGATGGATGTCTAATTTAAGCTTTGAACGCTCAACACGACAAACCTATGACACCTCGCGAACGAGTCCTGGCATCGCTCAACCATCAAACTCCCGACCGGATCCCCATCGACTTGTCCGGCCACCGTTCCTCCGGCATCGCCGCCATGGCCTATGCGCGTCTGCGAGCGCACCTGGGCCTGCCCCAAAAGCCTATCCGCGTGTACGACCCCGTCCAGCAGCTTGCGATCGTGGATGAAGATGTGCTGCAGCTCTTCGGGGTGGACACGATCGAGCTTGGCCGCGCGTTCGCCCTCGATGACAGGCACTGGGCCGAGTGGGTACTGCCGGACGGCACACCATGCCTCATGCCGGTCTGGGCTCTGCCGGAACGGCACGATGACGAATGGGTGATTCGGTCTAAACAGACCGGAACGATCATCGCCCGCATGCCCCGAAATGTTTGGTACTTCGAGCAGGCCCAGTTCCCCTTCCTGGACAACGAAGACATCGATCGCGTCGAAGAACTCTTCCAGGAATGTATGTGGTCTGCCATCGCTTCTCCCCCGGGACCGCTGGTCTCCGGCAGTGACGGCATGCGCCTTCTGGCCGAGGGCGCGCGCAAGCTCAGGGCACAAAGCGATCGCGCAATCATCGGCCTGTTCGGCGGAAACCTGCTCGAGCTGGGGCAATGGTTTTACCGCAACGACAACTTTTTCATGTTGCTGGCCGGAGAGCCTCAAAGGGCCCACCGGTTTTTGGACAAGCTCGTCGAGATCCACCTGTGCAACCTCGACCGCTTCCTTTCGGCTGTGGACCGGAACATTGATATCATCCTCTTCGGCGATGACCTCGGTATGCAATCCGGCCCGCAGATCTCGCCCGCCATGTATCGGAAATACTTTATGCCGCGCGAGCGCGAGATGTGGCAAACGGTCAAAAAACGCGCTCCCGGCATGAAGATCATGCTCCATTGTTGCGGCGGAGTTCGCGAACTGCTGGAAGGTCTGATCGATGCCGGTCTCGACGCGATCAACCCTGTGCAGATCACTTGCCGCGGCATGGAACCCGAAGGACTTAAACGCGACTTCGGAAACAGGCTGACATTCTGGGGAGGAGGTTGTGACACGCGAGACATGCTCATCAATGGCACGCCCGGGAAATTGGCTGAGCACGTTCGGGAGCTGGTCAGGATCTGGAAACCCGGCAGAGGCTTTGTCTTCCAGCAGGTTCACAATATCCTGGCAGACGTCCCTCCAGCGAACATTGTGTCTATGTACCAGGCCGCAGCTTCCGCCTAAAAGCCTGCTGAATCGCCGCGCAGCACAGTTCCTGACGATCAACCCGCGGCCTTCTTGCTCCTCTCAACCTGCCGGGGAGCATGCGAGCCACGCCGCCAGAAGGCCTCGATCTCCTCAAGCGTGCGGCCCTTCGTCTCCGGGATAAAGGCGACCACAAAGATGAACGAAAACACGCTGATCGCTCCGTAGATCCAGAACGTTATGGCCGGCCCAATAAACGGGCTGTCGTTCAACATGGGGAAGGTCTGTGCGACTATGTAACAGGAAAACCAAACGGTGAATGCCGCCACCGACATCGCGCGGCCGCGCACCTTGTTCGGAAAGATTTCCGAGCACAGCAGCCAGCCGATCGGCCCCAGGGAAATCGCGAACGCGCCAATATAAACAATGACACACACAAGCAGACCCGTGCTGCTCTGCTGCATCTGAAGCATCCAGCCTGTCAGGGACTCCCCAATCTGCCGCAAATAAAACATCCAGCCGATCATGCCCAGGGCCACTGTTTGCACCGCCGTTCCAATCATCAGGAGCGGACGCCGCCCAAGCTTGTCCACCAGCGCAATGGCCACGCACGTAAACAACAGGTTCACAAACCCGACCCACGCCGAAGCTGTAAACGCCGCGTTCTTCCCCCCACCCGCAGCCTCAAAAATCTTGCTGGAGTAGTAGATGATCGCGTTGATGCCACAGAACTGCGTAAAAGCCATCAGTACCACAGCGATGACAAGCGGCTTAAGAAAAGGTCCGGATAACAGCTCGGCGAATTTCCCTTCCTCCTGCCCGGATGCTTGCGCGATCGAGCGAAGCTGCGCATCGGCGAACTTCTCCCCCCCCACCCTGATCAGCACTCCCCTGGCCTCCTGCTCGTAGCCTTTCTGTGCAAGCCAGCGTGGACTCTCGGGAACAGCAAACAGCAAAAGAATGAAGATCAGCGCAGGCGCCGCCTCCATGCCCAGCATCCAGCGCCAACCCGTGGTGGTGTTCCACAGCTCATCACCAAACCCCTGGATAATCATGTTTACAAACAACGTCAGAAAAATGCCGAGCACGATCGCAAACTGAAATAGCGTTCCAAGCCGGCCCCGCCATTGCTCCGGCGATATCTCGGCAATATAGATCGGGCAGATAATCGATGATGCCCCGATGCCCAGCCCGGCAAGGAAACGCGCTGCAAGGAACTGTTCAAAGGTTCGTGGAACCGCGGAAAGCACCCCCGAAATGGCAAACACGATTGCGCACAGGAAAAGCATCCGCTTCCGACCAAACTTATCGCTGAGGAACCCCGCAACCATGGCTCCCGGAATGCACCCGAGAATGGCGCTCGCACCGGCCATGCCTTCCTGCGCGGGTGTTAAGTGCATGTAAGCTTTAAGGTAACTGTTTGCGCCGTTGATGACGGCTGTGTCGTACCCGAAAAGGAACCCTCCAATGGCCGTAACGGCTGTAGCAAACAGAATGAACCGCAACGAATAGTTTTCCGTGCTCTTCACGCGGCAATAATGTGAGCCCTGCAGTGTGAGGACAATCAATTTGTTTGCCGCATCCGGTCGGCAAAAATTCACACTCTTGCTGCTATTCCCGGGAATCGTGCCCTCTCGGGAAAATTAGCCTGATCTCACGCACGACTATTCGATTGCGCTGATCACGCATCGGGTCCCGTGCGGGTTTGGTGGCAACCCTCTTTCTGCATCGGTTCAAGAGCTTCCCAGGTCAGGGACGCCAGCGTATCAGCTTCCGCCCCTCCCCTGCCCTCCCAGATTTCACGCAACAGGCGGGTCGTGGACTCCGCGGCGAGGGGGAGCTTTGGACGCTTTAGTTTCGCCGAGGCAGGTCCGGCCGAGTCCCAATTCTCGCACAACAACCGCACTGCAGCGGCAGCGCCCCTTGCCATGTTCACCGGCCGAATCTTCGCCCCGAGAGCCAGGCGCATGGCGCCGTAAAAACGGTCGTCATAGCCTAACTTCCGAACCAGGTCGCGCACAACGCGGCTCACAAGGTCGTTCAACGTCGGCCTCACGATCCTCTCAAGCAGGTCCATCGCATAGGCCCTGAATCCCGGCGGCGTGAAGAGCGGATCCCCCAGCGAAGCGTATCGACAAGTTAGTGCCGCACCGCATTCCCCGATGAACGCCGCCTCAGCCGTGCCCATGATGTCCCTGTGCGCAGCCGCGTCCGACATCGCAGCCAATCCGCGACGGGCTGCCAGGCAGCCAATGAGCGCATGAATGGCGTTGTGCCCGTACAGCTTTGCCTCCTCGAATGGCAGCAGGTCCGGCTTCTCAACAAAAGCTTCAATACCGCGCCGAAAGCCGGGAAGCGCTATCCGCGATATGAGGATACGGTTGAATTCTTCAACCAGCACAGCCTTGGGCAAACCCGGTGTCAGAGTGCCCAGCTTCAGCCTCGAAATCGTCTCGGGCTCAGTGATCACACCCGACATTTTCCCGATCACGGTGTTCAGCACCTGCACTTTCTCCAGCACACTCTGCCCGGAATGTTTCTTCAGACATTCGAGCAGCAGCTCCGCTGCGTGATTGTTGTTCTCGGCTGTGTAAATGATGGTGGGATGCGGCGCTTTGCGGCGCGCAAGACCGGCAGCCAGGGTACGCGCCACACTGGTCTCGCCGCCGGTATCGTAAAAAGCCACGCTAGGCAGGCAGGTGGCAATTTCATCTCCTTCCGCAATCGCTTCCAGGATCATTTCCCGATGTTCCGCGACCGCAGGATTGCACAATTCCACCCCGGAAATAAGGGCCTGCTCTATCCGGTCAGGCCGGGCAATGTTGATGGCGTATTGCCCGCCGTTCCTCCGCACAGCATCCACGATCCACCCATCCACCTCGGCGATCACATATCTCGAGAATCGCTCCGACCGCGCTGCTTCATACAGGAACAGCGCGCTCTGAATCGGACCAAATCCAAACCCGACAAACGTTCTCGATTTCATCGAGCTAGCTCCGCGCCACCCGGAGCAACTCCCTCTCCGCCGCGCGCGTCCACTGCCCATTCTCAAGTTTCGCCGCAACTGTGGGAAACTCTCTGCCCAGCTCCGACAACGGAATTAACCCGACCTGGTGCAACATGGGATAAACGATGATTTTCCCGGCCAATGTCCGGTTCTCGACAGCGGCAATTCCCTGTGTCGCGCCCGCCATGCCACTGATCGCATCCACCGAGCAGTTCGTGTTCAGCCGTCCGGATGTCACCTTCTCTAAAACAATTTTCATGTCGCGAATGGTCGAACCGCTCGTGCCAAACATGAAGCAGCGATTGGCGATATAGGTGTCCAGATCGAGCATGTGCTTCGTGGGGGCCGGGATGCCGGCAAAGATGTTGATGATCGCGCCCGGGAGGCTGTCCCGTATGCTGCTGGCCAGCAGCGCCGGAACCGGGGCCATCAGCGCAAAGTAGGAGAACTTCTCCGTTAACGCATGTGTCGCCGTGTTCACGGTCCTCAACGCAACCCCGTTCGCCCTGGCAAATCCCTGCGCTTTGGCGTCCAGCGACGACAGCCGTCCGTCGTCCATATCGGTCCCCACCACCGATATGCCGCGAATGCCCGCGCAAACGGCCCGAATCACATGCATTTGCCCCATCGGCCCGCCCGCACCGATCACCGCAACGCGGTCGCCCGGGCGTATTTCCCCGGTCGAAGGAATGTTCTTATACGAATCTGCGGGATCACTCCCCGTGGTGCCGATCCACCGCGTCATCCCGTAATGCAGACGGCCCACGCCGATATTCACTGGCGCGCCAATCTTCTTTCCGCCCAGGACGATGTTCATGATTCCACGGGCCGCAAGTTTGTCGTTCAACTCTTCAATC
>CAYNZC010000046.1:22870-26076 GCA_964401575.1 uncultured Verrucomicrobiota bacterium | reverse complement strand
AGCGCCAGGGCCGACGCCGATATCTCCTCGTTCACAGGAATCAGGTACCGCTCGCCGGCGCTGTCCACAACAACGCGTTCGTCCATCAGCACGTATTCCTGCAGAGCCCCTTCAAAGTTATAGCCAAAAGCCGATGCCGAGCCCGCTGTCGGCAGATCCCTATAATCGGTTTGCACGATGCATCGATCCCCCACTTTAAGGTGTTTGACATCGCTGCCCGCCGCCACGATTCGGCAGGTCACTTCATGCCCCGGCACTGTCGGTTTGCTCCCGGGCACGTAATGGGGCATCTCCGCAAGCGCCGCCGCGGACAACCCCGCCGCCACCTCGCTCTTGCGCGGATGTTGATCAAATTGCTTGAGCAACTTGAGGTCTGAAAAGCAAAGCCCCACGCATTCCACCTGGGCCAGCACCTGCCTCGGCCCCGGCTTGAAAACCTCCTTGGAGGTGTTGAGTTGCAGTTTGCCGGGACCAACGAGCTGCACGGCGTATTGTTTCTCGGGAATGTTGCTTGTTGCCATATTTGTTCCTGCCTGTTTGTTATGAGAGCATCACTTGGCCGCCGGTCACGGGCACAGCCTGCCCGGTTTCGTATTTCTGGTCGATAAGGTAATAAATCGCTTTCACCACATCCGCCGTGGTGCAACCGCGCTTCATGGGCACCTTCGCCTCGTAAAAACGTTTCACGTCCTGAAGGGTCCTGGCTCCGGGCACTTTGCCGCTCCGCAGATACTGCGCAAAAAGCCCGTTCTTCGGGTCCGACCACAACGGACCGTCAAAGAAGTTCCCTGGACAAATGGCATTCACTTTAATTCCGTCCTCCACCAACTCCAGCGCGAAGGACTGGGTCAGGCCTATGCCCCCGAACTTGCTGCCGGCATAAGCGCCGTTGCGGTTCGACCCCTGCAGTCCGGACTTTGAATTGATCTGGATAATGTCCGATGTGTAATCCGGCCTGGCCATGTGCTGGATCGCAAGCACCGGCGCGGTCTTTTGCACGCAGATGAAGTAGCCGCGGTAATTCACCGTGGTCACAAAATCAAAATCTTTCTCAGCCTGGCTCTTCACACTGCCGGCCCTCAATACCCCGGCGTTCGAGACAAACACATCCAGGCCCCCAAGCGCCCGCACCACTTGCTGGATAGCCTCCTCCACAGTCGCGCCGTCCGCGACGTTCATCCCCAGCGCCATGGCGCGCGGCCTGGAAAGCTTCGCATTGATTCGATCAGCCGCCCCCCTCACCCCGGCCTCGTTCACATCCGCAAGCACCACGGTGGCCCCCTGCCCGATTAAATCCTCGGATATTTCCAGCCCGAAACCCTGCGCCGCCCCCGTAACCACAGCTATCTTCCCGGCCATGCGCCCGCCCGCCCGCCCCGCCGACACAATCTGTTTCCGGTACGATTCAACTTCCCACTCCTCGATAAACTTGCGCAAATCGTCATCCATGTAATGCACGCCGCCGAGCCTGCGCGCCCCGGCCATGACTTTAATCGCGTCCGTGTAAACCATTCGCACGGTTTCCGCCCCGGCAAGGTCATCTCCCGCGCTGAACATTCCAAGGCCCTCGACAAGTATCACGTGGGGCGCCGAACCGGTTCTCTTCGAATGAATCCGCAACGCCTCCCTGAGCCGCTCCACAAGCTGCGCGGGTGTCGCGCCCGCCTTCGGCTTGAACCACATCGGAAACGATTTGCAGTAAACGATCTGGTCAGGAGTGATCGGACCCGCCACAGCGGCAGTCCTGCCCTCGCGCCCGGCAGCCATCTCAATCACTTCGGGAGCATCGGAAAAACGGACAACTTTGAGGTTCTCCCCGACGGACAGCAACCCGCGCAACGCCGGACCGATCACTCGAACCATCTCACGACCGGCCGCCGCTTCAATCCTCGACCCGGGGCCGTACGATTCCACGTTGCGGGCTTTCCCCATCTGTTTTCGCAGCACCGACACCACCCAGTCCGTATGTTCGCGGACTTCCTCCGGCGTGTCTCCGGCAATAACAAGCCCATGATTCTGCATCAGGATCGCGCGGGGACAACTTCGACCGGTGGCCTTCTGGTAATCCGTCAGGCTCCGTTGCAGGGTCTTCGACAATACAAACCCGGGATCCACTTCAGGAATCCACACCACGTCCGCAGCCCATGCGCGCGCTATCCCGGGCCCTTTCACACAGCAGGTCAACATGTTCACCAGGGTGCTGTGCGTGTGAACCACGTACCTCTTCGGCACCAGGTGGTGCAGCAACGCCTCCACGCTCGGACGCTGGTTCTTCTCAGGATGTACACGCGCCGCCAGTGTCGCCGCCTTGAACTCCGCTTCGCGCGCCATGCGGTCGCTGGAAAGTTTGCTGTTCAGGAGCACTTCAAGCTGCTTGCGATCCATCTCAACAAATCCCTCGGCAGAAATGGTCTCCAGGGCGTGCCCGCTCCCCTTCACAAACAGCCGGTCGCCATCCTTCACCGAGGTGTTCCCGCCCCCGGCAATCACAAATTCCGGGTCTGCTCCGTAGTGGCGGGAAAGCTTTGCAAGGACGTCCAGCAGCTTGTCGTTCGCCGCGAACCGCGGCCATGGAACTTTTGATGTCATCGTCATGCCACGTTAAATGTTTCGGTGTTCCGGGTGGTTTCTCGATACTTCTGAATGACTGCCTGCCCGATCCTGCTGAAGGCCGCTATTCGGCTCTCCGCATCCGGGTACCCGTCGTTGGGCCTGCCCTGCGCATCTACAAACCCGGGCTGACCGTGCAACATCAGGAATTGATGCGCCGCCACCACGCAAGCGCCCTCCCAAAAGATCTCCCGGATCTCCTCCGGCACCGGCCGGCCTTTCACGCACTCAGGCTCCATCGGCAAAAGATCAAGGGTGTTATGCTCCGTTCCGGCGGTAACAACCAGTCCCGCGCCCCGCATCGCTTTCACGTAATGACACAGCACTTCGGGCGTGTTGCGAATGGGAATAAACTCCGCGCAGGTGAACCCCCGCAGCTTCAGCTCGCGAATCAAATTCTCAACAGGCTCTTCGAAAGGACACATCGGAGTCGCTCCGTCCCCCAGCGTCGGATACGTCGGAATCCCGCCCAGCTCGAGTATCAGCCGCAAGGCATGATCAAAATCTACAAACGTCTCTGCAACATACGCCGGTTTCCCGGCCTTCATTAGCTGGGCCCGCATCGCATTCTGAATGCTAACAGCATCGTCCGGACC
>CAYNZC010000046.1:0-22770 GCA_964401575.1 uncultured Verrucomicrobiota bacterium | reverse complement strand
CGCTTGCTGTCGTTGCGCCGGATAATCCCAAGTATCCGCTGCGCCTCCGCGCTGAACGGGGCAAACCGGGTGATCCCTTTCCCGCATACGTACATCTTGCCAGGATTGCCGGGATCGTTGATTTTCACACCCGCTTCGACGAGATCATTCAGCAGGCAGATAATCTCCAACCCGAACAGCGGGAAGATGCCCGCTTTCCAGGCGCCGCGAGCAAAATCCCCATACACTTCATAGTCGTAGTAGTTGCTCACGCCCAGCACACCAATCCCCTGCGAGCAGCACAGTTCCAGCGCCTGGCCCACTGTCTCGAAGGCGGAAAAATTCGGCGGAAGATGTATGTGGCTGTTCACTTTCAACCGCTCAACCCGCCCCCCCGCGCCGGACGCAAGGCCCGAAACGGTGCCGATCTCTCTCAGTGCCGCAAGTGCTTCGGAAGCCTGTGACATATTTTGAAAGCGCAAAATTACCGGACTCCGGACGCAAGGCGCAAGACCTTCCGCGGCGGCAGATGCAGCCCCATCGCCAAAGCATCCTCCGCCGCTTCTTTCACGGCCTCGCTGATCGTCGGATGCGCAAACACCGTCTCGGCCACCTCCCGCACTGTCGCTTGCCGGTGCAACAGCGCCCCGGCAGCGGCAATGCACTCCGTCACGTTGTGGCCAAGCATGTGCACGCCCAGCAGTTGGTCCGTCTCGCGATGACGCACAACTTTTACAAATCCCTCGCCCGCGTTCGCCGCGAGTGCTTTTCCCAGGTAAGACAGGGGAAACTTTCCGACGGATACAGGGATGCCCGCGGCCCGCGCCTGCTCCACTGTCAACCCCACAGAACTCACCTCGGGAAAGGTGTACACGGCGTTCGGAATCGGCGCCCGGAACTCTGACTCATGCCCCAACGCATTCTCCGCTGCCGTCACCCCCTGCGCCGATGCCGCATGTGCAAGCAGACAACGGCCATTCGCATCTCCAATGCAGAAGATGTCTTTGGTCCCGGTCTCCATCCGGTCATTCACACGCACGAATCCGCGATCTGTTGTCAGTCCAACAGTCTCAAACCCTGCGCCCGCGGTGTTGGGCCTGCGCCCCGTAGCCACAAGCACCCGGTCACACGCGATGGTCTCGCCGTTACCCAGCTTTGCGGTCGCACCCCCGGCACCGAGGCTCAAATCTTCTATTTTCGTCCCGGTCAGAATTTTGATGCCCCTCCCGGCAAATATCCCGGCTAATGTCCCGGCCATTTCCGCATCCATGTTCGGCAGGATCTGTGGCAGCATCTCCACCACGGTCACCTCCACCCCAAGGGCCTGCATCATGCATGCAAACTCACAGCCGATCACTCCGCCACCCACGACGAGAAGCTTTTGTGGAAGGGTCTTCCAGTGCAGGGCTTCGTCACTGGTGCCGATCACGCTCGCTTCGGTTGGCCAGCCCGGTATCACTGACGGCACAGACCCAGGTGCAAGAATGATTTTGTCCGCCGTCAACTGCTTCGTTTCTCCAGCCTCTGCCACGGTGACTTTGCCCGCCCCGGCCAACGACCCCCGACCGGTGTAAATCGTCACTTTTCGCGCTCCAAGCAGGCCCTTGATCCCCGTCCGCAATGTCTGCAGCACCTTGTCCTTGCGCGACTGGATCTTTGCCCAATTCACGTTCGCACCGGATGGCACTTCAATGCCCATCTCGGCCGCGTGGTGGATGTGGTGCATCAACTCGGCGGACGCAAGCAGCGCCTTGGACGGTATGCACCCGTTGTTCAAACAGGTCCCGCCCAGTAGCCCTTTCTCAACAATAGCAACACTCGCCCCCAGTTGAGACGCTTTGAGCGCCGCCACATAACCTCCCGGCCCGGCGCCGAGAACCGCAATCTGGTAATGTTTGTTCATACTCACTCTCTTACGAGATCAACTGGCTCGGGTTTTCAAGTATCGCCTTCAATCGCGCCATAAACTGCGCGCCGAGCGTCCCGTCTATCAGCCGGTGATCCGCGCTCAGTGTCAGGTTCAGTTGCTGCCCGGGCCGCATCGCGCCATCTTTCACCACCACCGCCTCATGCACCGCCCCCACCGCCAGGATCGCTGCCTCCGGCGGATTCACGATCGCCACAAAGTCTTCCACTCCATACATCCCGAGGTTCGAGATGGTGAAAACACCCATCCCCATGTTCTCAATCTTTCCCGCACGCGCCTGGCTGGCCAGTCGCTTGGTTTCCATCGCCAGGTCCGCCAGCGTCAGCTTCTCCGCATGCATCAACACGGGCACCACCAGGCCGTCATCCATCCCCACCGCTATCCCGATGTTCGCCCCGGCAAATTGCATGATGCTTTCCCCGTCCACACGGCTGTGCATCAGCGGGAATTCCATGATCGCTCGCGCGCATGCCATCACAATCACATCGTTCACACTGCAGCCGATTCTGGCCTTTTGGCTCCGGTAAAAGCTCATCAACTCCCCGGCATTCACGCAACTCCGCAGATACCAATGCGGTATTGTCGTCTTGGAAAGGGTCAAGTTCCGGGCAATGGCCTTGCGCATGTTGCTCATCCGGTTCACCACAACTCCCGCCGGCAGCCCCGTCTGTAACGAAGAGCTCCCAACCGGCCTGCCCGGCGCCTGCTTCGGCACATCTGTCGAAAGGATTCTTCCTTCCGGACCGCTCCCCGCGCCAATGCTCGCCAAATCAATCCCGCGCTCCGCCGCAAATTTCCGCGCCGCCGGAGACGCCTTCACTCGGCCCGTCTCGGTCGTCACCGCAGGCGCGATCGTCCTGCCGTCCCGATCAAGTCCGGTTGCGACAGCTTGCGGAACATCAACTCCCGCTTCCACCGGCGCACCCCCGTCTCCTTCCTCTGCAATGTAGGCATCCACATCCTCATCTTTCTCCGCAAGGTACGCCACCGGCTTCAGCACGACACTGCTGCCGCCATCCGGCACAACAATCCGCGCAAGCCGCCCGGAATCGGTTGCCTCAATCTCTATGGTGGCCTTGTCGGTTTCTATCTCAAAAATAACGGTCCCCTTTGTCACCTGAGCGCCAGGACTGACATGCCACTTCACAATGACGCCCTCTTCCATGCTTTGACCCGCTTTGGGCATCAGGATTGGAATCACTTTCCCACCAGGAGCTTTCTTCTTTGTCACGGATTTGCCTTCGAGGGTTATGAGTTGCTGTGGAACGGTCTCACCAATCGAGCCCAAGGGATCTATCACAGCCAGTGCATCCCCCGGATTCATTGTCTTGCCAACCGGAGCCAGATTCTCTCGGAGGATCCCCTCCACCGCGCTCTCCACCCCGATCAATCCGGCGTCTGTCTCGGCTTCGAGCAGTAGTTCGCCCTTCTTCACGCTGTCCCCAACTTTCCGGAACCATCTCAATACGGTGGCGGAGGCTGCGGATGCACCTGACTTCGGCAGTGTTAGGGTTGCCATGTTCAAATGTCTTTCAACTCGATTTGCACTATAATCATCGAGATTTGTAATAAATCCGTCACAAGTCAACAATAATATGTCATATTTTTGTCAAAAATGTATTGCTTCACAATCATTTATCATGTTATTTGATCTCCGCACTGCCACTAAAGGCGGCAGTCATTGATATTTTGATCTCGCGCAATCAACGGCGCCAAAGAATTCTTGCGGCGCTTTATGAGCAGCGCCACGTCTCGGCTCGAGACCTGGCGCAGGTCCTCGCTGCGTCCGAAGCAACGGTCCGTCGTGACCTCAAAGCTCTTGCGGCGGAAGGTGAGATCGAACTCGCCTACGGCGGCGCTTCTCTCCGTCGTCCCTCGGACTACTCTTTTCGCTCAAAAGGTAAACGCAACGTCGAAGAGAAACGCATCATTGGCCGCCTCGCCGCCGATCTCGTGGGCGAAGACGAGCAGATTTTTCTCGATTCTGGCACCACCTGTTTCGAGATGATCCCCTTTCTCAAAAGCAGAAGACGCCTTTCCATCATTTGCTCCTCAGCGCGCCTCGCTATCGAGTTCGATTCACCGGGCGTCTCTGTGATCCTCCTCGGCGGACAATACCGCCCGGATCGCATGGACACGGTCGGCTCGCTCGCCACTGCAACGCTGGATCAACTCCGCGGTTACACGTGCTTCATCGGCGCCGACGGCCTCGACCGGGATTTCGGCCCCGCCGCCGCCGACCTCGAAAGCGCCGACCTCAACCGCCGCGCGGTCCGAAACGCGCGCCGAACCATCCTGCTCGCGGACCACACCAAGTTCGCAAGCGCTTCTTTATGCAAAATTGTGGATTGGGACAGCGTCTCGCGCATCGTGACGGATACGTCCCCCACACCGGATTGGGCCGATTTCTTTGTCTCGCGCGGAATCCAGGTGGATTACCCCGAGACCCCGCAAAATGAATCTATCGGAAATGCTTAATTATACGAACTGACCACAACCTCGCTTTTCGCTATGCCCAAATGCCAATTCATCAGCCCGATTGAAAATCGCCAACCCGGTAAGATCGAGTTCACCCCGATTCCTCTGAATCAATACAGGAGAACCTGCAAGGAGGAATTTGACTCCAAACGGTTTTCAAAAGCCGACCTGCTCCGCATCCAGCGCGATATGGAGGTCATCAGGGCCTTTGAAACCATGCTCAATGAGATAAAGCTCCGCGGCAGTTACAAGGGCATCGCCTACAACCACCGCGGCCCGGCTCACCTCTCGATCGGCCAGGAGGCTTCCGCCGTCGGCCAGGCCTACCTGCTCACGGTGGACGATCACATTTACGGCTCCCACCGCAGCCACGGCGAGATTATCGCCAAGGGCCTCTCCGCAATTGCCAAGCTCTCAGACAAAGATCTTCTTGCCATCATGCGGGGTTACTTCGACGGCCAGACTCTCCGCGTCGTGGAAAAGGATGCGACCGGCTCGACGCAAGACCTTGCTATTGATTACCTCATCTACGGCACGCTCGCGGAAATCTTTGCCAAGGACTACGGCCTTAACCGCGGCATGGGTGGCTCCATGCATGCCTTTTTCCCTCCTTTCGGCGTCATGCCAAATAACGCGATCGTCGGCGGCTCCGGAGACATTTCGGTCGGGGCAGCCCTCTTCAAGCACATCAACCGCAAGCCCGGCATCGTCATCTGCAATATCGGCGATGCCTCCGCCGGCTGCGGCCCGGTCTGGGAAGGCATCTGCTTCGCCACCATGGACCAGTTCAAAACTCTCTGGGACGAACAACACCGCGGCGGATTGCCTCTGATTCTCAATTTCGTCAACAATTTCTACGGCATGGGAGGCCAACCCGTCGGCGAGACCATGGGCTTCAAGGTTCTCGCCCGTCTTGGCGCCGGAGTGAATCCCGAGCAAATGCACGCCGAACGCATCGACGGCTACAACCCGCTCGCCGTCATCGACGCCATCGCCCGCAAGAAACAAGTCCTCGAGGCAAAGAACGGCCCGGTGCTCCTGGATACTGTCACTTACCGGTTTTCCGGCCACTCCCCCTCGGATGCCTCCAGCTATCGCGAAAAAGCGGAAGTCGAAGCCTGGCAAAAGCACGATTCGCTCCACGCTTTCGCGCAGGAACTCGTCGATGCCAAAATCTGCAGCCGAACTGAGATTGACCAGCTTCGCGCACAAGCCGAAGACGTCGTTTTCAAGGCGTTCAAGAAAGCTGTGGACATGCAGATCAGCCCGCGCAGCGACCTCAAGCTCAAGAATTGCCTGCTCGAGCGCACCATGCTCTCAAATCAGAAAATCGAGTCGCTCGATGCCACCCGCAAACCGGAGGTTCTGATCCGTAAGGAGGAAAACCCGCGCGTCAAACAGCTCGCCCAACGCAGCCGATCTGCTTTCGACGAAAAAGGCGCCCGGCTGCCAAAGAGCAAGTGCGTGGGCATCCGAGATGCCCTCTTCGAAGCCATTCTGGATCGCTTCTATGTGGACCCGACGCTCGTGGCTTACGGCGAGGAAAACCGCGACTGGGGCGGGGCATTCGCAGTGTATCGCGGTCTCACGGAATCTCTTCCATACCATCGCCTGTTTAATTCGCCAATCAGCGAGGGCGCCATCGTCGGCAGCGCGGTTGGTTACGCGCTCGAAGGCGGACGCCCCCTCGTCGAACTCATGTACTGTGATTTCATGGGCCGCGCCGGCGACGAGATTTTTAATCAAATGGCAAAGTGGCAATCCATGTCCGGCGGACTCCTTAAAATGCCGGTGGTGCTCCGCGTTAGCGTCGGTTCCAAATACGGCGCACAGCACTCGCAGGATTGGACCAGCATGTGCGCTCACATCCCGGGCCTAAAGGTCGTCTTCCCCGCAACACCTTACGACGCCAAGGGGTTGATGAATGCTGCTCTCGTGGGCACCGACCCGGTCGTCTTCTTCGAAAGTCAGCGCATTTACGACGAGCCGGAGCAGTTCGTCAAAGGCGGCGTTCCCGCCGGCTATTACGAAGTCCCGGTCGGCGAGCCCGACATCAAAAAATCCGGGCGCGATCTCACAATTCTCACAATCGGCGCGACTCTTTACCGGGCTTTGGAAGCCGCCAAACAGCTCGAAGAAAAGTGGGGCGTCTCCTGCGAGGTCATTGATGCCCGCTCAATTGTCCCCTTCAATTACGACAAGGTGATCGAGTCGGTGAAGAAAACCCGCAAGATTCTGCTCGCCTCCGACGCCTGCGAACGAGGCAGCGCTCTCCAGACCATGGCAGCCAGGATCACTCAGTTCGCGTTTGACGAACTCGATGCGCCGCCCGTCGTCGTGGGCGCAAGGAACTGGATCACTCCTGCCGACGAAGTCGAAGACGCCTTCTTCCCGTTCCCTGTGGATATCATAGACGCAGTCCACCAGCACATTACACCGCTCAAAGGCTACTCAGTCACCCGCGACTGCTCAAACGCTGATCACCTCCGCCGCAACGCCGCCGGCATCTAGCCTGCAAATTGCACACGCTCCAGTCCGCTCCTCCGCCCGCGCGGACGGAGTGATAAACAAGCTGTACCGGAGGTTTGTCGGACTCAGGGAAATCTCACCCGGTAAAAGGCCGCGTTCTGGAGAGGAGCCGCATCAATAAACGTGCCGATGCCGTCCTGGTCAACCACGGCTGAGCCCAGGGTTGTCCAGGCCCCTCCCAACACTCCCGTGCGCTGAACGGTGACAGCCGTCCCCACAATACCTGTAAAACGAACCTGGACCTGCGTCGAAGTCCGCACAGGGCTTAGCATGGAAATGTCGCCACTGCCCGGCGTTGTGTAGAAGACACGCAGTTGCGGACGATCAACCGCTTTCGCCGCTTCCGAGGTCCCGATTCCCCAGGCGTCTGCGCCGTTGGGCCACGGCATAATCACCCATCCATAATTCGGCGAGCCGTAGGCCCACGTCTGAACATCCGGAGTCAGGTCGAAGGAAAGATACGCAGCCTGGACATTCGGCGTCAGGCTCGCGCTCCCAGCCACTGCGGTTGGCGTGACTGCCGCTTCAATTCCATTCGTCTGAATACCGTTCCCCCATGTATTCCATGTGGAAGTGGCTTCCTGCCAGGGCTGCAGTAATCTGAAAAACCGGCCGCCATCGCCCATGGAGTCGGCAACCGTGCCGGCAAGGTCGAGTACAGCCGCCTCTATGCGCGCGCCCGGTGTCACCTGACCGGCGCCATCGCCTATAATGTCGTCAAAACGCAGCAGGAGTTCGGACAAATCTGACGGCTCCCACTCGCAATACATGGATTCAATCGTTGAATAGTTCGTGCCGGGCGTGCCCTGGCGAATCCGCGTGTCGTGAGTGCCAACGTAGCCAGAGACATCCTGGCGAAAGCCTGCCGAGGGCGTGTTTTCAGGCAGCCACAATACCCGGAGTAGCGGCCGTTCCGCCATGTTATTCATCCACTCGCAGGAGGCGAAGGCGGTCCCATCCGTTCTTGGTCCCGAGGCAGCCGGCGGCTGCCAGCCGGGCATCAGCCACCCATAGTTGGCCTCTCCGCCATTCACCCATGCCTTAACATCTTCGGTTACCCCAAGCGTAATCGTCCCGCGACCTGTTTCGGCCTCGCCGCCCGGAAGGCCAAAGAAGGAGTAATAATTGCTCCGCGCATGAACGCCGTTGGGAATCAGCCCTTCGCCACCGTAGCCGGCATTGTTCCACGTGATGGAGTCCGGGTCCCAGGGCGCCAGCATCCGGTAAAGGGGACTGGCGTCGCCGGGCGAGTTGCTGACTTCCGGCGGAATTGTGATTATCAGGTCCGCGCTGACAATGATCGCATTGGTTGGAATCTGCCCGGGTCCACTGCCGGATATCCCGCCAAAACAAAGAAGGGCCTCAGCCGCTTCAGTCGTGTTCAAATTCGGAGCGTCCATCCAAATGGCGTTGTTACCGCTGTGGCCGAGAGTGAGTGACTGATTCGACTTGGCAGCGCTCAGTTCACAGTCAATGGCGTTGGTGTAGAGCCCGTACCCATGGTCAAACCCTTGCTGGAACAGCGCAATCCGCAGCAACCGAACGCGCACGCTGGTCTCAGCCGTGACGGTGACGCCGTCGGCTTTCACCAGCACAAGGCTCACGTTTCGGACGTTCAGTGAAGGATTACCGCTCGCATTGCTGAAAGTGACCGCTCGCAGGAGCGCCTGGACGGCCGAAGGCGTCGCGGCACTGTTGAATGTAACAACAAGCGAAGCCGTGCCGGTCCCCCCGGCAAAGGTGCCAATGATGGTGCCGCCGTAGCGGATTACGTTTCCGGCAACACTGATCTGGCCATTGCCTGTGCCAATGTTGCGGATTTCCAACCTGTCGTCCGCCGTCGCGTTGGCGGTCAGCGTCACAGTCAGGGATGCCCCACCGTAACTCATAGTGGCCGGATCAACGAGTGTGGCCTGGCCATCCAGCGCAATTCCAGGCATCCCGGTCCCGTAAGATACCTCGTTCGAGGAGACCGTCAGTTGCGGCTCGTTATCGAGATTCACAACGGAGAGCGGCGCAATCTGCAGTGTGTTGTACCGCGAATCCGTTGAGCTGACACCAACGGTCACGTTGTAAATGATGTTTCCATCCAGCACGGAGTCGTCCACGCCCGTAACGGTGACGGTCCTGGGCACATGCCAGTCGTTGGTGGTGAAGGTGAGGCTGGCAGGAGACACGGTGCCCTCGCTGGTATCGCTGGATGCAAACGTGATGTCCACGTCTGCAGACGGTTGCCTGTCCAGCATGATAGTGAACGTCGAGGCAACGCCGCTTTCTATGGTCACCAGGTTGTCCGCAGGCGAGATGGCAATGCCTGGCCGGAGCGCCGGCACGTAAACAAATGATACAATCGGCTCTTTGGCAGTTGGTGTTTGCAGCGCATTCTTCGGAGTGTCTCGCGATTGAATTTCCCAGCCGTCACCATCTGCATTGACCTGGTAGCTCACAATGTTGTCCAGATTGTACGTCATCCCGCCCTCCGCGGAGATGATCAGTGTGCCTTCCGAGGGTGTGCGCCCGACAATCTTTAGCTCCCACCGCCCGGTGCCGAGCACTGTGACTGTAAACAGGGGGCTCTCCCCGCTATGCATATCTATCGATCCGTCTGCAAGGAAACGCCCGGAAACCACGGCTGTCTGGGTCCGCGGCACGAACACAAACGCGAACGGGTCCTGTTCGTAATCACCGGCAGTGACGGTTGAATTGTCCTTCACAAAAACGTTCCAGGTCCCGTCATTGGTGTTGACCTGCGCCAAAGCAAAATTGGCTTCATCCCGGGCGTGGTTCACGAGCAGCACGCCGTCCGTCCGCGAGTCAATTCCAAGGCTCGTCAGGTTGACGATCGCCTTCCCGCCTCCGGCGCTCGTGATGTGCGTGCCGAGGGACAAATCTTCCGATCCCGTGAACAGGTTCCAAACGCCGCCGTTCGTCCCAGGATCGTTGCGCACATAACCCCCCAGCCATGTCTCAAACGGAAACCAGGCGCCGCCAACGTTCATGTTGTATTCATAACCGTAAACATCGGCATCCCCGTTCGTATTGGGCGAGCTGAAAGTGCAAATGCGATAGATGCCGCTGGCGTTTGCCTGTATCGCGCTGGTGGCAAAAAGATTGGTGCCGTAATTGTTGCGGCCGTTCTGAGCAATGCTGCTCAGCAGAATTCCCCGGGCCGCATTCCCGCTGCCATCCGGCCCCACCTGCACGTTGTAATCCGCCCGGTTGAAAGAGCCCGCCCGGAAATCATTAACGGAAAAAGTCTGCGTGACGGCGCAGTTCTCGTTTTCATCGCTCCCGCTGAAACCAGGTATTTGAGCAACATCAAGCTGCCCCGCCGCCACGTCGTGCCGGGGATTTTCAGGGGCGGTTGTGAAGCTCCAGGTCGGACCGGTGACGGTGTTGTTGTTTTGATCGGTGACCGTCACGTACCACTCATAGGTCCTGTACGGCAGCAACCCGGGCCAGGTAAAGCTCGCCAGCCCGTTTGAAGCCACGCCCGGCTCCGTGTGCAGCTCCACAAAACTCTCAGCCGAAGCCACAGACGGCGGCATCGAATATGGAAGATAGAACTCGCTGTTCTCGTCGGTCTCGTATTCGCCGGTCCATGGCGAGTAGGTCTGCACAACCACCACGTTGTTGCTCGGAGAGAATTCCATGAGCCGCATCATGCCGTTGCCGCCGTTGACGCGGCATTGGTAGTCCGAGATCAGCGTCCAAACGGTGTTGCCGTTGTATGTGTCCGACCGTGAACCTTCCCCCATCTGGTCCGGCCCGCAAACGTGCCCGCCCAGCATCAGGAAAAGGTTGGGGTGGCTCTTGAGCGCATTGTAAATCGCAGCGCCCTGCGTGCTGTGCGTGCTCGGGGTCGTCGCGGTGCCAAAATAATGGGTCACAAGGATCGCGCGGCGCGTCGGGTTGTCCTGAAGCAACGCATTCGCCCACGCAAGAACCGCCGCGTTCATGGTCGTGTCGTACTCGAAGTAGATTGCCATGAAGTCCAGCCCGCTCGCGCTAAAAAAGTCAACGTGGTTGTTATTGTTCGCCCCGTAGTTTCCCCCGTAATACGACCGCCCAAGGAACCGGTCCACCCCAAAATACTTGTTGTAGTTGGTCGTACTTCCGGAATCCGCAGCGCCGTTAGGCGTCATTTCATGGTTGCCCACCGCCACACCATACGGCATCCCATCCTCGATCAGAGTCCGCACAGGGTCTTCCAGCCGATACATCGCATTGGTCGCATTATACCACTGGAATACATAAGAGGGTGTGTCCCCATTATTCGAAATGTCGCCAAGCTGCGTCACATAAGCCACATTCCGCGCTTCCCGGTTGGTAATAGCCCACTCGGTCTGCGCGATCATCATCTCCTTTTTGCCACCACTGATCTCCCCGGTGTAGCATTGGGTGTCAGGCATCACAACAACTGTGAAATCCGGCCCGGGGCTCTTCGCCAGCCGCCCATAATACCGGACTGTCACACTGCCACCACTCGTCTCTCCGGCCCGAACCTTCAGCGGCGGAGAATCCGCAACGTTTACGGTATTGCTTGCGGGAAAGATGAGCATCGGCTCTGAGGGGGCCGCCATCACGACAAGCGGCCAGGTCAGCAGGACGAAAAGGGTCCGAATGTTTTGTGTCATAGAATTTATCCTTTTGAAATCGCTGAAAATAATTATTCCCGCCCACACACCACGCACAGGTCGGTCGGCCCATGAGCAGCGCCGCTCGGACGCAGATCACAGACACAACGCTTCGCCACCCGGGAAGCGGCAAAAACAGCTCCAGGAACCGCCTTGCTGAAAACGGATCGCCGGCTGGCAGCAGAACTCAAAGTCGCAGCGCAAGAGTGGGTGGTGGTTTTCTGGAAGGAACAACAAGCGAAACACATCTACCTCTCTATACCACAAATCATCCCCAAAAAACAACGCGTTTTTCTGCCCAAACCCTGCGCCCACGTGCATTTCTATTCACATGCCCGGTCGCATTCACTCAGCGCAAAAATCTGTCCTGATGTCTGCGAAAACGGCGGCAAAGAGTCTATAGCCGTTTCCAGGGCCACGTCGTGAGCCCCTGAAATTCCGGGGCGATTCTGTGCCACCAGTCTGTTCCGGACGCGCCACCCGAAACCTTGTGCTACCTTGCGGATGGCGCCGCCAAAACCTGCCCGTCCGCTTCGAGTCTCTGCCGAAGTCGCTCGTACGAAACCCCCTGAACTGTGCAGCCGTCGCGAATCGCCATGCTCGCAGCAGTAGCGGCAGACTGGCTGAGGATCATGAAGGTCGGCTCCATCCGAATAGACCCGAACGCCACATGGCTGGCAGAAAGCGCAAACGGCACCAGCAGGTTCCCGCACTCGGCAGCCTTCGGAATCACGGCGTCAAAGGCAATCGGGTAAGGCGCAGGCACCCGCGGAGACCGCGTGCCTTCGTTCACGGCTTCCCCTTTGTGCGCCACCCGCCGCGCTGCGTGCATGTCAATGCCATACGCCCCCATGCCAATGGACCGCGGAGCAAGCCGCGTCCCCACGCAATGGTGTTCCGTCATCACGAAGTCCGAAATCATCCGCCGTGCCTCGCGAACATAGATCTGATGCGGCCACCCTCCCGAGTCAACAAACTCGTCCCTGCACAGGCCAAATCGGCCCATCTCAAGCCGCACCGCATCGGGTATGCGCGGACTCACGGACAAAAAGTGAAAGAACCCCCGCAAATAATCCTCGTGCGCTTTCGCAATGCGCCCCCGCTCCGCCGGCGTGCCTTCAGGATACCCGTCAGCCCCGCCGCCCACAAAGTCGGTCGAAATTGCCCACCGGTTGTTGAAGTCGTATTTCCCGTTCTGCAACGGGTCGTACTTCAAAAAGTCCCGCAAGAACAATTTCTTCCCTGCGGCCTGGCGCGCCTCCGCCCAACGGGCGAGCAATTCGAAGTTGGCCGGGTTGTAATTCCTCGGCGGTTGGATAAATATGCGGTTTGTCGGATTGTCCGTCAGAGTTACGCGATAGTTGTAGCTTTGGATCCGCTTGTCAGCCGTGCCAGGAGCCTCCAAAGCGCCCGGTTGAACAAGATACGGCAGCAACCCGCTCTCCGGTTTGTCGCGGACGACGTAAGGAGAGACCGACACGTCAAATCTCCCCGCCCTCGGATTGAGCGCCGGACCCTGCACCCCGTTGCAGGTTTCACCATATTGCGCATTAGCCTCGCGCCCGAGCGTGCAGGATACGCCCGCCATCGCCATAAGATCCCCCTCGTAGCTCGCGTCAATGTAAACTTTCGCGCGAATCCGCAGGCCGTCACCACTAACCAGTTCCCGGATCGTTGCCCCCACTTTCCGAACGTCCCGAATGGGCGCCTCAAAACAAACCCGCACGCCGGTCTCCTTCACCATCTCCCTGAACACAGCCTCCGCAACTCGGGGCTCAAACGAAAGCGAAGGAGGTTTCGCAAAATCATACCCGGCCCCGCTCTCCCGGTTGGTATCAGGCGATTCCAATGCCTTCTCTGCCGGGTGCCCGTAATGCTTCCCCACCCGAACGTAAAACTCGCGCGCCAAACCGCCCAGAACCCATACGCGATCGCTCGACCCGACATCGGTCCAGCTTAGACCTCCGGATGTCATGCCACCCAGGTGCCTGCCCGGCTCGATCACCGCAACGGAATGCCCCATCCTGGCAGCTTGCACCGCAGCAATAACCCCGCCGGAAGTGCCCCCGTAAATACAGATATCCGCCTGAATCAGATTCTCCGCCGCGCTGCTGTGCCCGGCAACACTCGCTGTTAAAAGACTCAACAGAGCAGATAGGCGACGCATGCACGTTCATTAGTAACCCCAACGATCGAAAGCGATAAAAAAAGAATATCCACCGCCTCGACGGGGGAACCGGTCCAGCGGGCCGCAAGCGCCTATAGAGCCCGGCCACCACACATCCACAAAGGTCCAGCGGACCGGCACAAGAGCCCGAAGTGTCGGTCCTGATGGACCTGAGGTTTATTGCTCGGCTGGTTTCTATAACCATCACAGTCCTGACGGACCTCCTGGTCTATGCCGCGAGGCTCATTCCCAGGGGCTGAAGGCCCGATGTTGCCTGTCGGGACAGCCCCGTCGGCAGACCCACATACAACAGGTCGCGCCCGTAAATTTTTCATCGTCGAATCCCTTTCGGGTCCATAGAATGGCGACAGTGGACGGCTTCGACCCCGGCAAATACCAATTACCGAACTCAAGCATGATGAAACAGTTGCGATTTTTCCTGTTAAGCTGCCTGATCGCAGGCTCCCTGAACTTTTACGTCCACGGCGAGAACCGGGAGCTGCGAACGTCGCAGTCCGTCCTGACGGTCGGCCCAAAGGGAGACATCAAAATCTCCCGCGATAACAGAGTGATCCTGAGCAGCTCGGCGGCACGGCTCTGGTCCATCACTCTCGAGAATAAAGACGAGGGCAAGAGGCTCGTCCTCACCCCGGAGGACAAGATCCAGGTGCGAGAGAGCAAAGGTGCGATATCACTGGCCAGAGACTATTCCACAACAGGCCAGGCACCCGTGGTGAGCGCCGAGTTTTCGATTGCAGTGAAGGACGATGCCTTCTGTTTCTCAGGACGCCTGGGTAACAAATCCGCAGGGTGGACCATTCGAGAAGTGCGCTTCCCTGACTTCTCGGGCGAAGTGCCCGACGCAAAGGATACTGCGATTTACTGGCCGACCAGCCTGGGCGAGCGTTACACCAATCCCAGGGAATTCGGCAAAAAGACCGCCATTTATCCCGGCACATGGGGTTCCATGCCCTGGTTTTCGGTGAACTCGCAGGGCAACGGGCTCTACATTGCCTGTCATGATCCCGAGCGCACACGGAAGGATTTCAGCCTCCAGTGGGGCGCCGCAACATCGTTTCAGACAAGCGTCACCTTCCCGGTAAACCAGTCCGCATTCGACATTCCGGATGTGATCGTGAAGCCCTACGCCGGCGCCTGGCATAACGCCGCCCGAACTTACCGCTCCTGGTTCGACAGGAACTTCACACTCCCGCGGATCGATCCCTGGATACGCGAAAATGCCGGTTTAATGCTCATCATCTTCAAACAACAGAACGGCAATGTGATGTGGCGTTACAAGGACATCGACCGCCTGTGCGATATTGCCGGGAAACTGAATTACAAGCTGATCGGATTGTGGGGGTGGGGCGTGGGCGGCCATGACCGGCTCTACCCGAATTTCCTGCCCGACTACGCGCTAGGCGGACGAAAAGAACTTGAGGCTGCGATCGAACGGGCGCACCAGCGGGGCTTCCGCGTCATCATGTACGTCAACGGCAACATCATGGATGTCTCGACCGACTTTTACGCCTACAACGGACTCGAGACAGCCCATCTGAACGAAGAGATGGATCTGAATTTCGAATCGTTCATCAAGTACAATTACATAACCCCCGTCGTGTTTGCCCGGGGATGCCCGGGATCGAAAACGTGGCGGAAAGCCATCCAGGATGCCGTCCTTAACGTTCAGTCGCTGGGCGCGGATGCTGTCCACGTTGATCAGGTTGGCGTGAAAAGCGCCTACCCGTGCTATTCCAAACATCACGACCATGTGCTGCCGCAGGAAGCCTTCGCCAAGTACCGCGTCAAGATGATGCAGGACATCCGCGGCAGCCTTAAGGAACGGGACCCTGATTTCCTGCTGATGACGGAGGGCACGCTTGATCTCCTGATGACGCAGGTGGATGTCTTCCACGGCCTGGGGCCGGGCAGCGTCATTACTCCGAATGCGTTTCCTTCGATGTTCCGTTACACTTTCCCGGAGTCCATCATCATCCAGTTGAATGCCATTCCCATGCTGCCGCGTTACGAAGCCAATTACGCCGCTGTTCACGGAATCCGCCATGAAATCATGTGCCGCTACGAAGCCGATGCCGATTACCTCGCATCCGGAAAAATGCCGAACCAGGACGACTACAAGACCGTCAACTCCCCGCCGGTATTGGAAAAAATCCTGGAGGTGTCTCCCGAAGAGGCTGCGGCTTACTCCCATCGGCTGATTCAGTTTGAAAACGAGCACAAGGCTTTCTTCAGAAACGGAACGTTTGTGGATGAGCAGGGATTCCATTACACCGGCAAGGACATCCTGGCCCGCGGTTTCGTTAACGGCTCGCGAATGGGCGTGGTGGTCTGGAACATGAACGTCTCGGAGAGCCGCGAGGTTTCCGTCTCCGTCCCGGGATACCGCTTTGTCAGTGCTGCGGAACCGGGAAAAACGGACGTCAAAACGCCTTCCGCGCTCGGCCCCAATTCTCTGCGCCTGCTTGTTTACGAAAAGCAGTAGTGCCATGCACGAGAAGAGCTTTTACAAGTGGGAACTTCTTGTCTGGCTTTGGATCGCCTTTTTCCTGAACCAGGCAGACCGGCAGATATTTAACATCGTCCTACCGCTTATCCGGGAGGACCTGGGTTTGACAGATGCCCAACTCGGGATGATTGCATCCATTTTCGTCCTGTGCGTTGGCGTCTGCACTCCCATCGCCGGGTTCGTAGGCGATTTGTTCAGCCGAAAAAAGATCATCGTTATCAGTCTCCTGGTGTGGAGTCTTGCCACCTTTTTCACAGGCATGAGTTTTACGGCTCTGCACCTGATTCTGCTTCGAAGCATTTCGGTGGGCGGAGGCGAGGCCTTTTACGCGCCTTCTGCCAACGCGCTGATCTCGGAATACCACGGGAAAACGCGCGCCCTGGCCATGTCCATACACCAGACGTCTTTGTACGTCGGCATTATCCTCAGTGGCGTCCTGGGCGGGCTTATGGCCGAGCATTATGGCTGGAGGACTGCCTTCTATATCTTTGGCGGCATCGGGATCGCCTATGCCTTGATTCTCGCATGGCGATTGCCTCCATCGAAGATAACACCCGAACCCGCCGACTTTCTTGAAAGCAGGCGGTTTATCGGCGAGGCGTTCAAAATGCTGCTGCGCAAGCCCTCCACCATGCTGCTCGGGGCATCTTTCATCTGCCTGGTGTTCGTGAACGTGGGCTATCTCACCTGGATGCCCACGTTCCTGCACGAGAAGTTCTCCCTCTCGTTAACGGGAGCGGGCTTCTCATCCATGTTTTACCACCATATCGCCGCCTTTGCCGGCATTGTTTTCGGCGGCATTCTCTCGGACAAGCTGGCTTTGAGATCCCCCCATTACCGGTTGATCATTCAGGCGAGCGGATTGCTGCTCGGCGCGCCTTTCATTTTTGGCATGGGCCAGGCGAACACTCTCTTTGGAACCTATTTCTGCCTGGCGGGTTTCGGCCTTTTCCGGGGGATTTACGAGGCCAATTTCATTACCACGCTCTTCGCCACGATCGAGCCACAATACCGCGCGTCCGTCAACGGCATCGTGTACCTGTTCGTTTTTAGCGGCGCATCGCTGTCGCCGTTCCTGCTGGGCTATTTCAAGAAATCTTTGGGCCTGTCCAACGGGCTTTCCGCGATGAGCGCGGCCTATGTTCTGGGCGGCATCAGCGTGTGGATCGCCCTGCGGTGGTTCTTCAAGAAAGACAGCATTCTTAAATCCGGAGAGCAATGAATATGACACCTTCAACCAGTCGCAACGAGATCGCAGCCAAGGCCCGGCACGAGGCCGATCATTTCCTCAATCACGAGAAACAATTCCATTTGGGAATGCTGCCCACGGAACAGTCCAATCCTAAAACACGCGGCCTGGACCGGGTGTTTGCTTCGTCCCCGGCCGGGGGCGTGGAAATGCTGTTGTCCGTTGACCGGGACGTCGAGGCGATGGCTCAGCGCGTCCTGGCATCGACCCAATTCGACAAAATGGTCGAGGCCGGGACCCATGCCGTTTTGACCGGGAAAAAGATCGTCTTCTCGGGCTGCGGCGCCACCGGGCGCCTGAGCATCCTGCTGGAGTCCATGTGGCGCCGCTTTTTCCGCAACGTGCGCCGCGACCACCCCGGGGTGTGCCCAAAAGCCGCCCGGTTCGAAAACTCGGTCTTCAGCATCATGACGGGCGGGGATTATGCCCTGATTCGTTCGGTCGAGTACTTCGAGGATTATCAGCAGTTTGGCCGGCAACAGGCCAGGGAACTCGAAATCGCCGAAGGCGACGTGCTCATCGCCATCACGGAAGGGGGCGAGACTTCCTCGGTGCTCGGAACGGTCGCCGAATCCCTGGACCGCAAGGCCCGGGTGTTCCTGATGTTCAACAATCCCGCGGACATCCTTGCACAGCATATCGAGCGATCCCGCGCAGCGATTGAAGATCCTCGAGTCACTGTCCTGGATTTGTTCTGCGGGCCGATGGCAATCGCCGGCTCGACGAGGATGCAGGCCACCACTTCGGAGCAGTTGGTCGGGGGCGCCGCGCTGGAACTCATTTTGGGCCGCTGCCTGCAACAGGTCCTCACGCCGGCGGAATTGGAGCTGCTGAATGTCCGGATTTTCGACTATGCCACCGCGTTCAAGTCGCTTCTGGATGAACTGCTCGCGCCGGCCAACCTGGCCACGCTCGGCAGCTACCTGGAAATGGAAAAGGCGATCTACAGCCGGAATGGATTGATCACCTACTTCGCCGGCGATTTTCTCCTGGATATTTTCACCGACACCACGGAAAGAGCCCCCACCTTCATGCTGCCGCCCTTCAGGAAGTGTGACGACGCGGCTTCGCTGCCTTCCTGGGCATTCGTGAAGGACCCGCTCCTGCCCACGGCGGAAGCCTGGGAACACATCCTGGGCCGGCCGGTGCGTTGCCTCGAGTGGAACAGCGATTTGTATCATTGCATGGGCGTTCCGGACTTGCTGGCTTCCAACCCTCCGAAATTGGACAAGACCCAAATCGTAAAATTCCTGATTGGGAATGAAGAGGACCCGTCACGTTTCTCCAGAAGCCCTAACATGGCGGTGAGCATTGTTGGAGGCCGCGAAGCCGGCGGCGCCGCATATCCCGAATACAAAACCGCTTTCGCGCAGTCCGCCGCGCGGTTTGAAAAGCAATCCTCCCTCTTCGTCGGCGACAGCAAGGAACCGGCGGATTTCCGGATCGCGTGCGCGCCCGCCGCCAGCGCCTTGAGATTAATGGAACACATGGCCATTAAGCTGGTGTTGAACACAATCTCCACGGGCACCATGGTCCTGATGGGGCGAGTGACGAGCAACTGGATGAGCTGGGTCGAGGTCTCGAACAAGAAACTGAGGGACCGCGGAATCCGGTTAATCTCCGAGCTGTGCGGCGTGAGCTACAAAGACGCCTGTTACGCCCTTCACGAAACGCTGGAAGAGATGAAAACCATGGACTTCGCCGGCCGGGAAAGACCCTCACCCGTGCAATACACGATAAGAAAACTTGGGAAGTAAACCGAGTTACCATTGCGCGAGCCGGGTTCTGGCACTTGTTCGCTGAATCGCTGTATCCGGTCCTGATTTCATGGGGCTTATTACATAGTTGACCTCGTTCTGGTTTTGTCTTCTTATAGGCGCATCAGCACAGGGTATGGATCTGGCCGGGAGACGGCTATGGATGAAAGTCTTACCATACTGTTGGTGGAGGATCAGCCCGACGAGGCTTTGCTCGTTCAGGATGCCTTGAGAGGCGATCCGCATTTCAACTGGCTGCAGGTCGTCACCAGCGGGGAGGAAGCCATTGAGTATCTCTCTGGAACCGGGCGTTACTCGAATCGCGCCACCTACCCCTTCCCTGCGATTATGCTTTTGGACCTGGCCATGCCCGGGATCGGGGGCGTGGGCGTGCTGCGCTGGCAGCAGGAACATGCGGAACTGCTCGAAGACCTGCAAACAGTCATCCTCACCTCCCACAGCGAATCGAAGGACCTGCAACTCGCCGCCACGCTCGGCGCAAAGACGTATTGGATCAAGTCGGATTGGCCGCTGCTGAAGCAGAGGCTGCATCTTCTCATGGCCCGCGAGGACGCCACCTGACCTGCCAGCCGTCACAAGCTCTTTCCCTCCGGCAGACTGCCCGGCGCGCGGACGCCGGACGATGCTGCTCGCGCCGTGGTAAAATTCCATAGAATCCCCTTTCCCAGATTTGTGCCGGCCACCTCGTCCACTCTCCAGTAATAAGCGAGGTTTGGCTGAAGCGGCGGGATGGCGCAAACCGCCGTGCTCTGACGGCCCTGATACTCGGGCGACGTGGTGGTCGCGTGAAAGACGGCGTTGGAGTCTGACCCGAAATAGACATCGTGCCGATAATCCTCGAGCCCCGCTGTCCAGCTCAGTTGGGTCCGGGTGCTCACGTTGGCCCCGTAAAGCGCGGGCCTTGGATTGCGGGCGTGGTAAGGAGGCTGGACCCACTCGAGCGCAAAAGTTTCGCCCGCTTTTGCCTGCCACTGCGTCACTCCATCCGCCGGGTGTTCCAGCGCCACCGGGGCGCCACCCCGGTTGACGCGGACAGGCCCCGGAGTTCGCACGCGGCATGGACCGGGAACGGCAGCCGTGATCGTTGCGGCACCGGCTGCATTCGTCCAGGCAATCCCGACGGTATAGCCGCCCCGCGCGCGCAGACCGGAGACGGAACCGCATGGCCATGCCGTTGGCAGCGCGGGCAGGAAATGGATCTCGCCCTCATGGCTCTGCAACAGCATTTCGGCGATCGCCGCCGTCGCGCCGTAAGAGCCATCCCACTGCGCGGGGGGATGGTTTCCCACGAGGTTGGGAAGCATGTTGTGATTGAAGAAATTCACGAGTTGCCGGCGGGCGCGGTCGCCGTCCTGCAGGCGCGCCCAGAGCGCCGCGCGCCATGCCCACACCCAGGGCCGCCGGCTGTCGCCGCTCTCGCCCCTGGCCAGGAGGGATACTCGCGCCGCCTCGGCGAGGACTGGTGTTCGGGCAACGGTGATCTGCCGTCCGGGATAAACGCCGAATAAATGCGAGGTGTGGCGGTGATGATCCTCCGGCTCATCATTCGTGTATAACCACTCGCGCAACTGGCCCCACGACCCGGGCCGCGGCTTGACCAGCTTGTCCCGCAGGCTGGAAACCGTCGCCCGGTACGCGGCGTCCACGCCCAGGGCCGTGCTGGCTTCGATGTAGTTGCTGAACAGGTCCCAAATGATCTCCTGATCGTATGTGACCCCATCCTCCGTTGGGCCATGCTCCGGCGACCATCCGCCCGGCGCCGCAAGTGAGCCGTCCGGCAGCGTCTTGAGTTCGTCCTGCCAGAACTCGCACGTTTCTTTGAGCACGGGATAGGCCGCCGCGCGCAGAAAATTTGTGTCCCGGGTGAACGCGAAGTGCTCGTGGAAATGCAGGCAGTACCATCCGTTGCCCGGTTTGTTCCACTTCCACCCCATGCCCCCGTTGATGTTGTGCGAGGTGCGCACCGTCCAGCCGCGCGCTCCGTGAAAGGCCCTGCCGGAAGCCGCCCGCCACGGCACAAGCTGGCTGCGAACCAGATCAAACAATGGCAGGTGACACTCGGAGAGATTCCCCGCCTCCGGCGCCCAATACATCATCTGCACGTTGATATTGTCGTGGTAATCGCTCGCCCACGCCGGCTCGTTGCTGTCATTCCAGAGCCCTTGAAGGTTGGCGGGCAAACTCCCCGGACGCGAACTGCTGATGAGGAGGTAACGGCCATACTGGAAAAGCAGCCGCTCCATTTCCGGATCGCCCGTCGCGCCAAAGGCCTTCACCCGTTCATCGGTGGGCAGCGCTCTTCGACCCGCGGGCGCCGCGCCCAGGTCCATGCCGACCCGGTTGAACAGGGATTGATAGTTCGCAACATGCGCGGCCTCGAGGGCCGCCACGGTCTTTCGGGCCGCCGCCGCCGCCCGCTTGCCAACCAGCCCGATGAGGCCCTCGTCTTTATACGCCGCGGAGTGGTCCATGACATAACTCGTGCCGAAGGAAACGAAGATGGTGAGGCTGTCGCAGCCCGCGAACTCGATCTTCCCGCCCGAGTTGGAGAGCGTGCCGCCGCGATGGGTCACCCGCGCATCCGCCTCGTACATCGTGCCGTTTGCCAGCTTGCCCGAGAACTTGAGCCCTCCCGGAGTCGAGACTGTGGCCGTCGAGTGACCGTCTATCAACTGAATGCTGCCGGTGTGCGCGCCGGCGGCGCTCGCGGAAAGCTCGAATACCATCACCTGGTCGGGCGCGCTGCTGAAAGCCTTCCGGTAGTACGTAACCCCATCGCGAAGGTATTGCACCGTGGCCATCGCCGTGCCGATCTCCAGCGCCCTCTTGTAGTCAGCGCAATTCGTGTGCGACGGCAGGCTGATCCACAACTGCCCGAACACCTGGTAAGCGCCAAATGAACCCTTTGGACCGGTCTCGTATTCCCCGGATGGATTCTCCGTGCCCGACCAGAGGCTGATATCATTGAGAATGATTTTCTCGGCGGCAGGCTCCCCCGGAATGATGGCTCCGATGCGGCCGTTGCCGATCAGCAATCCCTCGTTCAGATACTGTCGTCCCGGAGCTTTGTACCACAACGCCAGGTCGCCGGGGGTCGCTGCAGCAGCCGCAAAGAGCGCTGTAGAAACAAAAATGATCGCCGTTGCCTTCATCTCATTTTCTCCGTATCACATACCGCCGGGCACCCCGCACCACCGCGGCGCGCCACGCTCCGCAGCCTTGGAAAACATCCACGGAACAAGCCGCCGAATCAATATCTTACCCCGGAAAGCACCTTGCAGACCGACCCGGGCAACAAGGCCATGGGCCAGAAGAATGTCAAGAATGGCCAAAACCTTGGAGCTTCGGCGTTTCAAAATAACCGCAATTAAGTGCAATTTGGTGCAATTAAGTGCAACTCGGAGGGGGGGGTGTTCACAAAATACCGTAACTTGGCGTAATTCAGCGTAATTTGGCGTAATTTGGCGTAATTTGGCGTAATGCCGGGCGAGCATCGGCC
>CAYNZC010000045.1:28994-31873 GCA_964401575.1 uncultured Verrucomicrobiota bacterium | reverse complement strand
ACAACGTTTTTACCGTGAGGAGACCAACTCCTCAACAGCCCTTAATGTTTATCAAGCTTCCGTCTTTCGTGTTTTCATTGTGGGTTGTTTTGCGTTGACGTGGGGGTATGAACGGCGAAGCTTTATCCAATGAAGAAGGTATTGCTGATAGCGTTGGTTTGCGGCGCGGCGAGTTGTGCTCCTGGAGCGCCCAAATGGCAAAAGATGCAGCTTACCCGGGAGTTTTGGGCTGAGGGAGCGCACTACGGAGACTTCAACCGGGACGGGCGGGTGGACGTGGTTTGCGGCGCGTTCTGGTATGAGGCTCCCGGATTTGAGCGGCGGCACGAAATCTGGCCGGCGACGGCAACCTTCAAGCGCACGAATGCCGGGGGCAAAGAGGAGGTGCTTCCGGGTTTTGAGGGCGCGCTGGGGGCGCAGAATGCGTATTCGGATAACTTTCTGACCTTCACATACGACTTTAACGGGGACGGCTGGATGGATGTGATGGCCTACCCCTGGCCCGGCAAGGCGGTGGCGTGGTATGAAAACCCGAAAAACAAACCCGGTCCGTGGCCACGGCACGAAGTCTTTGATGTGCTCGACAACGAGTCTCCCGGTTTTATGGATGTGACCGGGGACAAGCGGCCCGAGATGCTTTGCTGCTCGAAGGGCTATATCGGGTACGTGGAGGCGGATTGGAAGAACCCGGCGGCCCCCTGGACATTTCGCCCGGTGTCTCCGAAGGGCAATTACGAGAGATACAGCCACGGCATCGGCGCCGGGGACATCAACGGGGACAAACGGATGGATCTGGTTGAGAAGGATGGATGGTGGGAGCGTCCAGCGAATTGGGATGGCAAGAGTCCGTGGAAGATGCATCCGGTGAAATTCGCCCCGGCCCCGGCCCAGATGCTGGTTTACGATGTGAACGGGGACAAGCTGCAGGATGTGATTACGGCTGTGAATGCGCATGGATACGGCCTGGTCTGGTGGGAGCAAACAAAAACCGCCACCGGGGAGCGGGCGTTTCAGGAGCACGTCATTCTGAACAAGGAAGCCGGACCCAACGCGCACGGTGTGAGTTTTTCACAACCGCATGCCCTGGCGCTGCACGACATGGATGGCGACGGTTTGATGGATGTGGTAACCGGCAAGCGCTTTTGGGCGCACGGCCCGACCGGGGATGTGGAGCCGAACGCGCCGGCAGTGCTTTACTGGTTCCAGTTGCAGCGCCCCGCAAAGGGCCGGGCGGAATTCGTGCCGCATCTTGTGGACAACGATTCCGGAGTGGGAACGCAGGTGGCCGCGGGCTTTATCACAAACCGGAAAAAGCCGGACATTGTCGTCGGCAACAAGAAAGGCCTGTTCCTGTTCAAGGCAGAGTAAGGCGCGCGTTACAGCACGCGGAACACCCCGGTGTAGGTCGGGTTGTTCGTGTAATACTTGCCGACGAAGGTTCCGTTCGTGGGCGTGGAAAATTTCAGGTGCAGAAAGAACGGGTCCAACCCGTGCCACCACATCGGGAGCAGCCTGCCGCAGTAGGGGTCCGTTTCCCACCAGTACTCCCCGAAAAACACCGTGCTGCCGCCATACTTCGGCCATTGAAAAAGGACCTGCCCGCCCGCGTCGAAATAAGTGAAGTTGGTTCCGAACGCCTGGTCGAACTCGAACGTGATTGTCTTGCCGACCAGGCTCGCCGGCGTCGGGCGCGCCGCGGGATAATACATTTGCGCCAGGCGGAAGAATTCGGTCCTGTTCGTAATCTCGCGCTGGATAACCTGCGTCCATTGCGCAGGCGGATAATCCACAGCCATTCCCCGGGGCTCACCCCTCCAACCCGTGAGATTGGACGAGACCAGGAGGATATTGTCGGCGTTGTGGCGGTTGGTGAAGCTGAGCCAGACGTGAGGCGACGCGTTCGAGATGGCCATGGGCACGTAAGCCAGGGAAGGCAGCCCCTGCGCGTTGATGTCGAAGGCCAATGCGGCGGCGCCCTGGTAGCGAATCCGCACGCTGTTCATGATTACCGGAGTGGTCGGCACGGCGTTCGCATCCGTGGCCACCTGGCTGATGTTGTTGACCACATCCATGCCTGAAATCACCTGGCCGAAGATGGTGTGATTATCGTTCAGCCACGGAGTGGCCGCAACCGTCACGAAAAACTGCGAGCCGTTATCGTCCGGCTTGCTGTTGGCCATGGCGAGCACCCCGGCACGGTCAAACCGGCGGCTGCTTGTGAATTCGTCTATGAAAGAATAGCCGGGATCACCGGTGCCGGTGCCTTTCGGGCAGCCGCCCTGGATCATGAAACCCGCGATCACCCGGTGGAATTTCAATCCGTCGTAGAACGCGTTTGTCGAGGGAACCAGTGTGGTCGTGTTTATCCACGCGCGTTTGCCTGTCGCCAGCCCGATGAAACTGGCAACCGCCCTGGGGGCATTCGTGTAATCCAGCGAGCAGGAAAAACTCCCCATGCTCGTGGTGAAATCGGCGAAGATCCCTTGAGTCTGCGACCAAAGAGTGAGCGGGGCCCAGAGAAGCAGCAGCACAAAACAGCGGCAAAACATGCCAGTATCATCCTCAATCCGACCCGAAAACTCAAGCCAATTGGAGCCAACCGGACGCCGATTCAGCGCGTACTCTCGAAGCGATCCTTTGCCGGAGCGCGACCGTGTCCGCCAGGACCCGTCGCAGCACGGGCATTCCCGCAAAATAAATCTCGCGTGCCAGAGTCGGCGCCGATAAAAAGAAGCCTGTCAACGCATGGCCACGCTTGTTTTTGACATCGAAACGTCCGCGCTGCCGATCGAAACCTTTGACGAGGCGCAGCGGGAGTACCTTTTCCGCGAGTGCGGCAGGATTGCGGATGAAGCCGCGCGCGAGACGCGGCGCCAGGA
>CAYNZC010000045.1:0-28894 GCA_964401575.1 uncultured Verrucomicrobiota bacterium | reverse complement strand
TTTGATGTTCCCTTCATGTATCTGCGGTCAGCCCTGTTGAATGTGCCCATCAGCCGCAAGGATTGGCTCGGGTACCGGTTCCAAACCGAGCCGCATTGCGACCTGGCGGAGCAGTTGACCTTTTACGGTGTGAGCGGGCGCGACGGCGCGGCGCGGCGTTTCAACCTTGATTTTTACTGCAAGGCCTTTGGCATCGAGTCCCCAAAGAGCTACGGGGTCACGGGAAGCGATGTATCGTCGCTCCTGGCAGAGGGACGATTCCGGGACATTGCCGAGTACTGCCTGAGGGATGTTCGGGCCACCGTGTTGCTTTACCAGGTGTGGAAGGAGCGCCTGGCCGGCATCAAGTAAGCCGCCATGATCCTGGTCTGTTTCGCTGTGGCGCAGGAGGCCGCCCCTTTCCTCGAGGTTGCGCCGCCTCGCGCGCGCGTGCTCGTTACCGGAATGGGCCGGATCGCCGCCCGACACGCCGTTGAAAAAGCCCTTGCGGAGGAGCGCCCCGAATTTCTGCTGACCAGCGGGTTTGCCGGCGGCCTGAACCCGGCTCTCGAAACAGGCGCCGTACTGCACGCGGCTGCCGGATTGCCCGTGATCCAGGGCGCTCTCCAGGATGCGGGCGCCCGGGCGGGACAATTCTACGGCACGGACCGCGTGGTTTGTTCCCGCGCTGAAAAGGCCCGGCTGTGGACCGGGACGGGCGCCGACGCTGTGGAGATGGAGTCCGCGCACATTGAAGAGGTCTGCCGCCGGTCCGGGATTGGATGTGCCACGATCCGGGTGATTCTTGATCCGGCGGGAGAGGATCTGCCGCTGGATTTCAACCGCGTTATGGGACCGGATCAGCGGATTGCTCCTTTGAAACTTGCCCAGGCGCTTGCGCGCAAGCCGTCCCTGCTTCCCCGCCTGCTTCGGTTGGGGCGGGAGAGCCGGGTGGCCGCGCAAATCCTGGCGCGGGTCCTGGCCCGGGTCACTTCCTCGCCATAGGCTGCTGCACCACAGCCGGCGCCGACACATCGCGCGGGCTTTTTGTGTGCTCGCTGTAGCTGATGATGGCCGCGCCCGCCATGATCAGCACCACGCCGAGCCAGCGCAATCCCGAGACGTGCTCCTGCAGAAACCACATGGCCGCGAAAGTGGCAAACACGAAGCTCAGCCCCGTGAGCGGCCACAGGAAGCTCAAATCGCTACGCGCCATCAGCGCCAGCAGGCAGCCAAAAAAGATCGCCTCGAAAAACACGCCCCAGAGAATTTGCGGATGCGTCGCGCCGGCCTTGAGCAGGGCAGCCAGCTCGGGCAGCGTGCCGGACGGTCCGCCTGAAACGCTGTCGATGCCCTTTTTGAGAAGGACTGCGCCAATGCTTTCACATACCAATCCGAAAAACAAAATGCTCAGCAATTTAATCATGGAAAGATTTCACCGTGGCTTGTGAGTTCTATGCCGAGCTCCCGAACCCGGGCGCGAACGGCAGGACTGACCAGCGCCGGCAGTTCGCAGTTACCATGGTCCGTAGATGGATGTGAGTAAAGCTCGGATTCGCCCGGGGGCAGATTCACAAGAAGCCCGAGCAGATAAGATTCCGTAACGTGTCCGTTCTGCAGCAGGCCGAACACCTGATCCGTATGGGAGATGCCCGCTGTGCGAAAGCGCGCGGCTGCGTGTCGCGACAGGCTTCTGAAGATTGCCCAGTGCGCGGCGCGGCTCGGGAGCGCGTGTTTCGAGAGCCGGAGATTGAGCCTGAGGGGATCGCGGGCCAGCCGCATTCGCCGGATGCCAAGCGTGGCGGCATCCTCGATCAGGATGGAAAGGACGGTTGGATGCAGGTGCATGTGCAAGTGGCCGTTCACGTGGTCCAGATCAAGGCCTGTGGCCCGGAAGCGCCGGAACTGCTCGTGAATTTCCGCCCGCAACGGCTCGCGGAGCGATCGGGCGAAGAAGTATCGCAGTCCGGCGTTCACCGCGCGCTGCGAGAAAAAACCGTCCGCGCCGGCGATGCCGGGGATTTGATCCGGTTTCAGGGCGGCTCGCCCGCATACCAGGGCAAGGTGCAGCCCTACGGCCAAAGACGGGTGCTGCCGGGCGATCTCGACGGCTTCCGCAGAGGCCGGCTCGTTGACCATCAGGCTTGCGCTGGTGAGAATCCCCGTTGTGTGGGCTTGCCGCACGGCCCGGTTCACTGCCGGTGAGGCGCCGAAATCGTCGGCTGTGACAATGAGCCTGCGCCTGAATGGCGGGCGTTTCATTCCCTGCCGTATGCCGGGGTCGCTCCCAGAACTTTGAACGCGATCCAGGCGCGCAGCACCAGCGCGGCTTTGCACGGTTTGCTTAAACGGAGCGGCTTGCCCTCAAACACGTTGAACCGCGCGCCGCGCAGCTTCCCCAGAAGTCTCCAATAAACAGCGCCCATGAGTTCGGAGGCGATCATGCTGCCGCGATCCTGCGGACGCAACCGGCGCCGGGCTTCGCGATAATGCTGCTCTGCCCGGTCGGCGATCGCGCCACCCAGCGCGGCATAACGGTCCGACCATCGGCCATCGAGGATTTCCTGCTCGGCCACGCAGTGGCTGCGCAGCTCGGTTTGCGGGAGGTAAATACGGCCGCGCAAGCTGTCCGCGCGAACGTCTCTGAGGATGTTCGTTAACTGCAGGGCTTTTCCGAGGTGAACGGCGTAGGCTTCGCTGTCGGGATTGCACGAGCCGAAAATGCGGATGCTCAACAGGCCCACAACCGAGGCGACCCGGTAGCAGTAAAGGTCCAATGCCTCCCAGTCGGCGTAGCGGCGTTTTTCGAGATCCATTTCCACACCATCCAGGAGTGCCTGAAACAGTTCCAGGGGGAGCCGGTATTTCAGGATCACCGGCGCCAGCTCGAGGTTCACGGCCATTTCCGGCGCGACGCCGGCGCAAGCCCGCTGGATGTCCCCCCTCCAGGAGTCCAGCCGCCTCTTCCGCTCCCGGATGTCCACAGTGTCCTCGTCGGCAACATCGTCAACCTCGCGGCAGAACGCGTATAGCGCGGACATCGCCTCGCGCTTTTCGCGGGGGAGCATGACGAAAGCGAGAGCCAGATTTGAGGCGCTCTTGCGTGTGATCCGGCGGCTCTCGCGCATCGGAATCAGGCGCCGAAACCCTGGTCGTGCCGGGCGGGCGGCAGCCCGCCGGTCTCGGCGAGTGTTGGGTTGCGGCGTTCCGTGCGTTTTGAGCGCCGCTTTCGGGTGAGACTGGGCAGGCCCGTTTGAAATGCATGCCGGTTCCGGGGGCGCGAGCGGAACACCAGGGCCCAAATCACCACAATGACAGCAACCGCCAGCCCGGCCAGCAGAATGGGAATCAAGTCCTGGCTGTAGCCGGAACGCGCCCCGAGCAGGTCGGTGGATGGCAGCATCTTCTGAATAGAGTCTTTCATGTCTGATCTCGATTGTCTCCCGATTCCTCCTGGGAGTCGGTCAAAGCGATATTGAGCCGCTGCATGCGATAGCGCAGGGCGTGCCGGCTGATCTTGAGGCGTTCGGCGGTGCGGTTCAGGCTGTAACGGTTTTGTTCCAGCAACTGAGTAATCAGGTCGCGCTCGTAAGCCTCAATCATCGCATCCAGCCCCTCGCCCTCCGCGAGATGTGGCCGGGCCCCTTCTTCCGGGGAGCTCTTTCGCACCTGCGCCTCCAACTGGAAATCCGGCAGGCTCGCAGCCTGAATTTCGGATTTTGTTTCCAGGATCAGCGCCCGTTCAATGACGTTCCTCAGTTCGCGAACGTTTCCCGGCCAGTGGTGGTCTGTGAGCTTTTGCTCCGCAGCCTTTGAAATGGACCGGGTGATCTTGTTCATGGACACGTTGAACGTGGTGAGAAAATGCCGTGCCAGGATCAGGACGTCATCGCCGCGCTGTCGTAATGGGGGCAGGCGCAGTTGAACCACGTTCAACCTGTGGAACAGGTCTTCCCGGAAATCTCCCGCTTCGATGGCCTGGACGATGTCGCGGTTGGTCGCCGCCAGGAGCCGCACGTTCACACGCAATTCCTGAGTGCCGCCCACCCTCGTGAAACTGCCGTCTTCGAGAAAACGCAACAGCTTGGCCTGGAGCGGCCGGCTCATATCGGCAATTTCATCGAGAAAAATCGTTCCGCCGTCGGCTTCCTCGACCCTGCCGGGTTTTTGGCGGTTGGCGCCTGTGAATGCGCCCCGTTCATGGCCAAAGAGCTCGCTCTCGAGCAGTGTGTCCGGAATGGCGGCGCAGTTGATGCGAACGTAACTGGCCGCCCTGCGGTTGCTCAAGCTGTGGAGCGATCCGGCCACCAGCTCCTTGCCTGTGCCGCTCTCGCCCAGGATCAGCACCCGCGCCTCGGTTGGAGCGACGGTTTGAATCAGCGCCCGGATTTCGCGCATTCGGGGCGATTCTCCGACGATCTGCTCGAGCCGGTAAGTTTCGCCGGCGCGGAAACGGAGCTGGGTGTTTTCCTCGATCAGCTTGAATCGCTCGGCGCACCGGTGCACAGCATGGAGCAGTTCTTCGGGCGCGAAAGGCTTCGCGATGTAGTCCACCGCGCCGGCCCGGATGGCCTCCACCGCCAGTTTGGGCGTCGCGTAAGCGGTGATCATCAGGATCTGCAGATCCGGCCATTGACCATGGGCCTTGGAGAGGAACTCATACCCGCTCATCCCGGAGAGCCGGGCATCCGTCAGGACCATGAAGAATTCCTCGGCCCCCAGCAGGCGCAGCGCCTCCTCGGCCGATTCCACGGCGCGAACCGAGTAGCCCTCATCTTCCAGCACACGCTGGAGGGAGGTGCGCATGTTCTTCTCGTCATCAACGACGAGAATTGGTGCCACAACGACGCTCACGGCTCAGATGACTTTATTACCCCGAACCGACCGGCTCAGGGTTGCGGTGGGGAATACTAAGATGAAACGAGTGCCTTTTCCAAGCTCAGATTCCAGGCGGATGCTTCCGCCATAAACCTCGACGTTATGCCTGGCGGAGGCAAGTCCCAGCCCGGTGCCCTTGGTGCGCGTGGTGAAATAGGGCTCAAAAACCCGTTCGCGCAGCTCCGGCGGCACGCCCGGCCCGTTGTCCTCAATCGTAACCTCGATCGAGTCCATGCGCGAGCGCGCCGTGACTTTGACAACGCCTTCCCTCTCCTCAAGCGCCTCCCGCGCGTTTTGCAGGATGTTTATGAGGGTGTCCCTGAAATGTCTCGGGAGCATCAGCAACGGGGGGAAGGTGTCGTCATACTCGCGCCGCACCTGCACGTTGTATCCGGCCGCTTTTGGAAACACCCGGTCAATGGCGATATCCAGCTCGGTCTTCACATCCAGCTTTTCGACCCTGCCCTCGCTGAGTTGGGCGTAACCCATAATCTCGGTGATAATGCGGTCGGTCCGCTGCACCTCCTCCTGCATGATGCGGACCTGGCTGTCAACATCCGTCCGGCCTTTCTTCAAGGAGCGGTCCAGCGAGAAGAGCGCGTTGGTAATGATGGCCAGCGGGTTCTTCATCTGGTGGGCGAATTCGGCGGCAAGGCGCCCCGCAGACCGAAGCTGCCCCTCTCGGAATCCAAACTCGCGGGCTTCGAGCTCAGCCTGACGCTGGCGATCGAGCAACACCTGAACGCCGTAGGAGCAGATGGCCACCAGGACGAGCAGCAACAGCCTGAGAACCAGCGGCTCGGTGGGGCTTTGCCACGGGTTGATGTCGAGGTAAATGCGCGCGTCCTCATCCAGGTACTGTGCCAGGTCAGTGATTGCGATGTCGATCAACCCGGCCATGACATAGCAGGCAATCAGGGTGAGCGAGAGCATGAGCTGGGAGGTGGCTCTTGGCACACTGATCGCCGCGCGCATGATCAGGCCGACAAAGAGCCAGTACAGGATGCTGTCGTAACCGCCGCTCACGAGCGTGAGGGCGGAAAGCAGAATACCGTCAAGTAATGTACTCGAAAACGCAAGCCATTGGATCAGACCCGATGGCAGCCGCCACATCGCCAGCAGCAACAACGCCATCACCACATTGGTCGCAATGTAAATCCACAACAGGTACTGCGTGGTTTCAACCGCAATGTCCAGCGCGCCCAGCACATCCCCAAACCACGGACTGAGGTAAAAAGAATGCACGAGCATCGCAATCCCCGCCACCTTGAGCGGAAGGATCACGTTTCGCTCCATGATCTCGATCCGCCTCAGAATCGCCCCCGTATCCGGCCCGGGCATACGAAGCGCCGCCCGGAGCCGCCGCCAGACTCTTGAAAGAAAAGTCCGCCAGCTTCCCTTGCCGTGATGCGTTAATGTTTCCCCACGGTTCATATTTCCGCCGGGCGCGTCACCGGGTTGACGCTTAGGCAGAGCCTGGAATCCCAAGCATCTCAACAACCCGGGCCGCAATTTTTTCCACGGGCCACAGGCGTCCAATGCCCTCGTAACCGCACGAAAGCATTCCCTCTTCAGGCCCGATAAACTCGGCTCCGCGCGAGCGCAGGGTGGCGGCGTGCTGTTGTGTGGCCGGGTGCAGCCACATCTTGCCGTTCATTGCCGGCGCCACAAGGACCTTTGCGGCGGGATTCAGGGCAAGGGCGATGCAGGTGAGCGCGTCATCCGCCAAACCGAGCGCCATGCGAGCGATGGTGTGCGCCGTGGCCGGGGCAACCAGGAGAAGGTCCGCTTCGTCCGCAACCTCGATGTGCGTGGGTTTCCAGCCCGGCTCCTGTTCCCAAAGGTCGGTGATGACAGGGTTGCGCGACAGCGTCTGGAACGGGACCGCTGTAATGAACTTGAGCGCGTCGGCGGTGAGCACGGCGCGAACATTGCAGCCGCTTTTTGTCAGCAGGCTCGCGAGGTCTGCCGCTTTGTGCGCGGCGATCGAGCCGGTCACCCCCAGGACGACGTTCTTTTTCATAGCACTTGAGTTTCCGGGGCCTGCGAGCGGATGGTTTTCATCTTTTCGGCCTCAATGATCACCAGCATGCGCCGCAGATCCTCCGGAATGGTGGAACTGATTAGAAGATAATCGAAATGCCGCCATTGTGCGACCTCCTGCCGGGCAACGCTGAGCCTTCGCTGAATGACCGCCTCTGAGTCGGTGGCGCGGTTGCGCAACCGTTTCTCGAGGATGCTCATGCCCGGAGGGGTGAGGAACACCGTGACGAGGGCCGCCTCAAGCTCGGGATCCCGCGTTGCCCGCTCGCGAATGGATGCCGCGCCCTGGACGTCCACGTTGAGCAACACGTCCCTGCCCTGGCGGAGCTTGTTCACAACTTCGGAGTGCAGGGTTCCGTAGCTGTGCCCATAAACGGTGGCATGCTCGAGAAAGTTGCCCGCCTGCACGCGTTTCAGAAAGGAGGCGGCATCCAGGAAATAGTAATCCACCCCGTCTTTTTCCCCTTCGCGGGGCTGGCGCGTGGTGCAGGTGATGGCCCGAGTCATGTTTGGCCGCGCGGCGAGCACCTGCTGGCAGACCGTTGTTTTGCCGGCGCCGGACGGCGCGGATATCAGGACCAGCAGGGGTGAGCCCTGCGCATTTTCAGCAGCGTTCATTCTACGTTCTGTGCCTGCTCCCGAAACTTTTCCAGCTCCGCTTTCAACGTAACCACCTGGCGCGATATGGCGGCGTCGTTGGCTTTCGAGCCGATGGTGTTGATTTCGCGGTTCATTTCCTGCGCGAGGAAATCCAGCGTCCGCCCGACAGGTTCCTTCGAGCGCATGCAATCCTCGAACTGGCCAAAGTGGCTCTTTAACCGAGTGATCTCCTCGGATATGTCCGAGCGATCCGCAAAATAAACAACCTCTTTCTGCAGGCGATCGTCTTCCTCGTCCGGCATGTCCAATCCCGCAGCCCGGATTCGCTCCAGGAGTTGTGTCCGGTAACGCTCGGCGACACCGGGCGCCTGCTCCTCGACTTTGCTGACGGACGCCCGCATCGTTGCAACCCGGCGCGCCAGGTCTTTCGCCAAATGCATTCCCTCGCGCTCGCGCATGCGCATCATGCCGGCCAGCGACTCTTCGAGGGCTTTCTCGACGGCGGGCCAGAAGTTCTCGCCCTCCGCAAGCTGCTCGTCCGTCTGGAATACTCCCGGCGCACGGACGAGGTGATCCAGGGTGACGGCTCCCGGAAGTTTCAACTCGCGCGAGAGTCTCTTGAGTTCCTTAGCGTAAGCTTTCGCGAGCGGAACATTCAGGTGCATTCGCGCTGAAAGATTGGTTGCGGCGGCATGGATCGAGATCCGCACCGAGACCCGGCCTCTCGAGACGCAGCGATTGATGCGGTCACGTATCTGTGGCTCGAGCATTTCCAGCTCCCGGGGCATTGTCAGGGCTATTTCGCCCTGTTTCCGGTTCACGCTGCTCAGCTCGACTGTGATCTTAAAGCCTTCACGGGAGCATTCGCCGCGCCCGTAACCCGTCATCGATTTCATCCGCGCGCAGTATGGGAAACCGCGCGGCGTTTGTCGAACCTGATCGTTGCGGTGACGCTGGATCGGTCGCGGGCTGGCGGCCGCTTGCACCCGAGTCTGGTCCGTACAAATCAGAGGGAGTTTTCGCTCGACTTTTGCCCTTATTGCATGTATAAAGAAACGGTAGTTACTGACCTATGAAAACAAAAGTATTAGCAATCGTTGTCGGTTCGTTTCTCTCTCTTCAATCGTTCGCGGCGCCTGTCGCCGGTTGTTACGAGCTCAACCCGCCCGGTTTCTGGTCCGAGCTGCTCCAGAACGGGGCAAATGGCGCGGTTGGCAATGAAATCGCCGCCTGGGATGACGCGACCTATTCATTCACAGGTGCAACCCTGGCGGAAGTCCAGGCCGATCTTACAGGTGAATGGGATTGGATCACTCGCTATGAAGGCGGAGTTCTGGTCCTCTCGAACGTGGTTGACAGCCCCTGGTTCTGGCCATGCGAGGGCGCTGCCGACACCGCAATTCCATTCACGGAAGTGATCGTTAAAACCCGGAGCAGCCGCTTCACAAACGAGGCCGGCCGTCTCGAGTTCGAAATCAGCGGCGCCAGCGGTCCGTTTGCCTTTGCGGCCTCCTATGCCGGTGTCCCCACCGCTGCCATCGTGGAAACGAATGTGTTGGTGGGCGCCAGCCTCGCCTCGGCCGAGATCTGCATCGGCGAGCGCACTCGCATGAACGTCGTTCAATCCACGATCAACCTGTCCAGCAGGGGCGTTCTCCCCGTGGTCCTGTACGGATCGGCCGATGTTGATGTGCGCAACATTGACTTCGACTCGATCAAGCTGGAATGCGCCCCGGCGCTCCGCGGCCACATCGTGGACATGAACAGGGACGGCTATAAGGATATGCTGCTGAAGTTCAGCACGCCGCAAGTAGCCCCTACCCTGATGGATGTGACGGATAAGACCGTTGCGACACTGGTGTTGACCGCCGCGCTGGAGGATGGCACCCCGATCGCCGCAATGGACACTGCCAGGATCCTTAACAAACACAAACCGGCAAAACCGCAAAAACCCGCGAAACCGGCAAAGCCGGCTAAACCGGGCAAGAAATAACCATTCGCAACTTAATGATCTGCAAAGGCAGGGCTGTGGCCCTGCCTTTTTTGCGTACGGGATTGGCATCACAAATGTCGCTTCCTGATTCTTTCAGAATGCCGGCTTATGATTCTTGGAGGATTGCCTTTGCAGCTCGGGCCGCGCAGCCACGCGCCGGCATTCAATTTTGTTTGTAGGATCGCCGGGTGGTTCGTATGCTTCAGCAAAGGGGCGACCCGGCGCTGCCGGGGTTGAGTCGCCATCTATTGTGAATCAAGACAAGGGTCATAGGCAGTATGGCGATGCCGGGAACGTCCTCGCGGCCGGACTCGAGTTGTCAGTGCCCGAGATGGACACATCTTTGGAGCGCCTGAATCGGCTGGCCACTCTGGGCACGATTTCCGCCACCGCCGCGCACGAGATCAAAAACTCCCTTGTGCCCGTCCGCACGTTTATCGAGCTTCTGCTCGAGGAAAAGACCAATTCCGAGCTGGCGACGGTTGTTCGCCGGGAAGTGCAGCGCATCAACCTGCTGCTGGCGCAGATGCTCAAGCTCGCCGCGCCCTCCGCGCCGCAACTCGTGCCCGTCCCTCTGCATTCCGCCATCGAGAATGTGCTCCGGCTGGTTCGGCATTCAGCGGCGTTGAAGTCCGTGCAGATGGATTGTCAGTTCAATGCCGCGCCGGATCGGGTGCTGGGAGACGGCAACCAGATTGAACAGGTTGTTCTGAACCTTCTGATCAACGCTCTTGAAGCCGTGCCGCAAGGCGGCTGTGTCCAGATGCGGACGGAGTTTTTCCCGGCTGAGCAGGAGATCGAGATTGCCGTATGCGACAACGGCCCGGGCATGACCAAGCGGGTCATGGACGGCCTCTTCACGCCTTTTTTCACAACCAAAGAGAGCGGCACCGGGCTGGGGTTGTCGATCGTGTATCAAATCGTCACGGCGCATCAGGGCCGCGTCTGGGCCGAAAGCAGTCCCGGGGAGGGTTCGACCTTTCGGGTAAGGCTGCCGTGCAGGATGGCCGATTAAGCCGCTCCGGCTCGAAATGGATACCAGCGTAAGGATTGCCGTTGGCAGCGATATTCACTACGCCTCGCGCGCGGAGCAGGCCCGCGGAAAAGACTACGAGCTGAAAACCATCTCCAATCCGGCTGTGAGGCTCTTTGCGCGGTTTTACCGGCACATTGTCTGGGCGCGAGACCCGCTCGGGCGCAATTACCTCCTGGACAGGTTTATTCAAAAAGCGACGCCGGACGAGGCGGTCATCTGCGGCGATCTCACGTGCGACACGGGTTTCATCGGGCTAAGCGACCCGGCGGCGCTCGAGAGCGCTCAGGAATGCCTGTCGAAACTGAGAAGCCGTTTTTCGGCCGGGGCGCATGTGGCTCTGGGGGATCATGACCTGGGCAAGATGACACTGTTTAGAAAACAGGGAGGAATGCGCCTTCGGAGCTATGAAATCGTGCGGGATACCCTGCAGTGTCCCGATTTCTGGGTGCGGCAGGCGGGCAGATACTCGTTGGTGGGGATTGCGTCCTCGCTGGTCGCTTACCCGGCTTTCGAAACGGAGGCGCTCGAGCAGGAGCGGGCGGGCTGGGCTGAGTTGAGGAGGCAACACATGGAGCGGATCCACAATGCCTTTGCCAGTCTGGCGCCCGGGGCCAAAGTCATTTTGTTTTGCCATGACCCGACCGCCCTGCCCTATCTCCTTGAGCTCGAAGCTGTCCGAACCCGCCTGGCACAGATCGAACACACGTTTATCGGGCACCTCCATTCCCGGCTGATCATGGTCAAAAGCCGCATTTTATCCGGCATGCCCCGGATCACGTTCCTGGGCCACACGGTCTCGAAGCTCAGCGGCGCTTTGCGCAAAGCCCGTCAGTGGCGTCCCTTTCGTGTGGTTCTATGCCCGGCCCTGGCAGGCATCGAACTGCTCAAGGACGGAGCCTTTTGCGAGCTGGAGCTGGACCCCGAGGCACAGCGACCTGCCAGGATCAGCCTCAAACGCCTGGGAAGATAATCGAGCCCCGGGCTGTCAAAAATTGTAACCCGATCGTGGAAAGCTGCGTCTGATTTATTACGACCTATGGAACCAGGCGTTTTGTATAGCAAATTGATCCGCGCCGCGCGGAAGGATGCCCCTTCCGAGGCGGTGCCTTACGCGTTCACTGGGCGGGTTTTGGCCGCGATCCGCGCCCATCCGGCGGCGGATCCATGGGCCGCATGGTCGGCGGCGCTCTGGCGGGCAGTTGCCCCGTGCGCCGCAGTGGCGCTGCTGCTTGCCGCCTGGACGGTCTGGACCCCGGAAGCCGCCACGCTCGGGGGCGAGGAATTTGCGCAGCATTTTGAGAACACCGTGCTTGCCGGCGCGGTCGATCCGAGTTTTGAATAATGGGTAATACCTGGAAAGTCGTCCTTGCAACGGTGATCATCTTTGCCGCGGGCGTTGTCACTGGCGGACTGCTTGTGCGCCAGTCCATGGCGCGTCCATGGCCGAAGGCGCAAAAGCAGCCAAACGCCCAGAAGCAGCAGGTGTTCACTCCCGGCAATATGCGGTTCGAGTTTCTCCGTCGCGCCCAGCGTGAACTCGACCTGACCCCCGGGCAAAGGGATCGCATTGACACCATTCTCAGCCAAAGCCAGGAGCGCACACGAAAGGTCATGGAAACGGTCTCGCCCAGGCTGCGCGAAGAGCTGCAACGAACGCGCGAAGAGCTTCGGGAAATCCTGACCCCGCCCCAGAGGGTTCAGTTTGATAGATTGCTCAAGCAGCAGCAGCGTCCGCGTGAGTATCGTCCGCCCGGCCGTGAAGGCCCGCGCGAGCGGTTGCCGGGGCCCAACCAGCCACCCCTGCCCGGCGGCGGTGATCCCGAACCGGAGAAACCCCCCACACGGCCTCCACGTTGACGGCGCCCCGGGCGGGACGGCGCGCACGCGGGATTTAATTTCACCGGCGGCGTTTTTCGGGTGAATTCATGTTGTTCTGCCCAGGTAAAGTGGAATAGACTGCGCCGCGCGCATGAATGATCTCCCGACCGTTCGATGGCTTTTGCGTGTGCTGATTCATCCGGGCTGGGCGCCGCTTGCTGTGATTGGCGTTCACCTGGTTCTTGCCGAGTATGGGTTGACTCATCGCTACGATCACCTGCTGCACTTTCTGGGCGGGGTCTCGATAGCCTACTTCATCTTCGGGGTGCTCCGGGTGCTGCCCGCAGAAGCCGGCAGAATTCCAGGCTGGACCGGACATGTTCTGGCGTTCACGGCTTCCTGCACCGTCGCGGTTTTTTGGGAGTTTGGCGAGTTCGCTTCGGACAGGTTCATGGGCACATCTGTCCAGCAGGGCGTGCCCGAGACCATGCTCGACCTTGCTTTTGGCATTGCCGGAGCGCTCGCCGTATTGGTTTTGATCAGCCTGTTCCGGGGCTTGCGTATTTCTGATGTGGAGCGGAGACGAGATCGGCCATTGTGTTTTTGAGACAGGCTCGAGCGATTTCATCGGCTATCGCTCACATGCGCGGGCGTGGCAGCCTGGAGTATATTCTTGGAGCAATTATCCACCAAAATGACATCCGACAAGCCGGATGCGCCGAACCCGGTCCCTATGCCCGCACAACCGCAGCAGTTTGGTCAGCCATTGGAGAAAGGGCTGAAGTAGTGTTCCCGCCCATCCCTTGGCGAGTGCTGAAGGCCCGATGATGTTGCAGCCAATGGGGCTTGAGGAACCCCTGGCAAGGGCATAAGATTGTGGCATGAGAGCGGAATTTGCACCGATCTTCAAGCTGGGCCGAGCCGAGCGTCTGCAGCTTGTCGAGGACCTTTGGGACAGTATCGCTGAAGAGGACGCCCAACTACCGGTGCCCCAGTGGAAGCGCCAGGAGTTGAGGCTGCGCAAGGAGCGGTTTTCCGGACATTCCTCCTCAGGCAGGACTTGGGATCAGGTCAAGCGGCAGGCACGAAGCGCTGCATGATTGAGCGCGTCATTTTTACACCTGATGCCGGGCAGGACGTCAGTGAAGCCTACAACTGGTACGAGGCTCGCGGACCGGGCTTGGGAGAGGATTTCCTGCGTTGCGTCGAGGCGTGCGTGTTTACGATTCAACGACATCCCGAGCTATATCCGGTCGCAGGGGACGAGGGTTCGTCCGCGCGCTTGTCCGGCGATTCCCATTTGAGATTTTTTATCAGCCAGCCGGGGATCGCATCGTTGTCTATTCAGTCTTTCATTGTTCACAGGACCCGCAGAGGTGGCGTTCGCGAGTGGGGTAGGGTGATAGCCACGCGTGCAACGAGGTCACCTCAGCCGCTGCCGCGGAGCATTCACCCGGCAGGAAAGCTTCAATCAAATCGAAACGTCCGGAGGCGGTTCCGGGCGCTTGGTAACCTTGAGCCGGACGACTCGCGTGCCGTCCACTTCTTCCACCACGATTTCGCAATGTGTGGTTGGGATGACATCGCCTTGTTTTGCGAAGCCCCCGAGGCGGTGCGTGACCCAACCGTTGACGGTGTTGATGCCTTCCTGTTGCAGGGGTTCGCCGACGATCTGCTCGAGATCGTGCAAGGGCAATTCCCCGGACACCTCCCAGGTGTTTTCCGACGTGCGGGCGAGCAGCGGCTTTTCCTGGTCAAACTCGTCCTGAATTTGGCCGACCAATTCCTCGAGGATGTTTTCCAGCGTGATCATGCCGGTGGTGCCGCCGTATTCATCCACGACAATGGCCAGGTGGAGCTTTCGCTCAAGAAAAAGCGAGAGAAGTTTCTCCAGGTGCGCCGTTTCCGGCACATAAATGAGCTTGCGCGCCCAGGGAAGGAGGTCCGCCCCGCTATGCGCCCGAATCCGGTGGGCGTAAAGGTCCTTGATATGGATGACGCCCAGCGTTTTATCCAGGTCGCCCCCTTCGCACAGGGGAAAGCGCGAGTAGCGTGTTTTCTCGGCGATATCCAGGCACTCAGCCATGGTTGATTGAGTGCTCAGAACGGTGATTTCCTGCCGCGGACGCATCACTTCCTGCACCTTGCGACGGCGGAGGTCAATGGCGTTGAGGACGACATTCCTGCCCACGTCCGGGCTGCCACCGCGCTTTTGGGATGCGGCAACAATCAGGCGCAGTTCCTCCTCCGAGTGCACCATTTCCATCTCAGCGACGGGCTCGATGCCAATCTGGCGCAGAAGCCAGTTTGCGGCGTGGTTCAGCGTCCAGATGGCCGGGTAGGAGGCGCGGTAGAACCAATGCAGCGGCAGCGCAACCCATAGCGTGGTTGGCAGCGTTTTGCGGATGGCGAGGGATTTCGGGGCCAGCTCGCCCGCAACTATGTGCAGGAAGGTGATCACTGAAAAACCAATAGCGAACGAGAGCGAGTGCTTCACGTTTTGCGATTCGACCTGGAACAGGTCCATGAGCGGCTCGAGCAGTTGTGCAAACACCGGTTCGGCGATCCATCCCAGGCCGAGGCTGGCCAGCGTGATGCCCAGTTGCGTGGCGCTCAGGCAGGCATCAAGATTGTGCAGCGTGCGCCGGGCCACCCGGGCGCGTCGCGACCTCGCGACGTAGGGCTCGAGCTGGGTGTCGCGCACTTTGACCAGCGCAAACTCCGCCGCCACGAAGAATCCATTCAGCAGCACCAGCAGGACCACGGCTGCCAGCTTGAAAACGGTCCAGATGGATTCTTCCCAGTTCATGCTAGAGGCTCACCTCCCCGAAGAGCACGCGCACCACGTCCTGCAGCGAAAGGATGCCCGCTTCCCTCCGGTCGCGGGAAAGCACAATGGCCAGGCGCTCGCCGCCCCGCTGCATGCGGCGCAGGGCAACCTCCAGCCGCATATCCTCATCCAGAAAAAGCGCCGGGCGAAGGAAATCGGTCACGGGTCGGTCCGGCGACACATCGGCCTGATACAGAATGTTGTTGAGATTCAGCACCCCGGATACGCGCCGCTGGCTTTCCCGCGTTTCCCAGACCGCCACGCGCGTGAGGTGGTGTTTGCGCCCGATCTCCAATGCGTCCGAAACGCGCGCCTGGGCATCGAGGCTGACGGCCTTTTCCATCGGCAACATGGCCTGCCTGACGGTCATGCTCTGCAGATCCAGCACCCGGTTGATCATGGTCCGCTCCTCGGATGTGAGGCTCTGGGAGGATTCCTGCATGAGCAGGCGCATTTCCTCGCGGCTGCCGAAGAGCCGTCCGGTGAAAGCGGTGCCGCCGCGAATCCTGAGCAGCAGCGTCGAGGCGGACTGGACGATGGCGACCAGCGGACGCAACAGCGTATGGACGACGGCATAGGGGCGCGCGAGCGCAAGGCAGAGGCGGTTCGGGTAGGCGCGGAAAAGCATTTTTGGCAGCAGGTCCGCCAATACGTAAAAGAGAAACACCGCGCCGGTGAACACCGCCGCAAACGGCAGAATGCGGCCGTCAAAGGCCTGGCGGAGCAGAACCACCAGGCAGCCCAGGATCAGGAAATTGACCACGGTGTTTCCAACGAGAATGGTCCAGAGGAAGTTCTCGGGATTTTCGAGATAGCCGTGCAGCAGGCTGGCCGAGGGCCGCCCGGCGCGCATCTGTTGGCGGATGCGTAAGCGGCTCAGGGCGAAGACGCCGGCCTCCATTCCCGAAAGGAAGAATGAAAGCAGCACGCAGGCAGCCAGGCCAAACCAGATGAGAGGATGCCCTTCCATATCAGCGCGCCGCCTCCACCAGCATCTCGCGAACGCGGCGTTCGTCCGTGATATGCGCTGTCAGTTTCAATCCCCGGTACGTGGCCGATTGCCCCGGAGCCGGCACCACATCCAGCAGGCTCATGAGCAGCCCGCCCATCGTTTCCACCTCCGCAACCTCTCCAATCGCCGGGTATTCACGCCGGAAATCATCAATCCGCAATGTGCCATTCACCCGCCACCGTCCAGGGCCGGTTTTTTCGAATAGAAAACCCTCAGGCTCGGTTTCGCTGCGTATCCTGCCGATCATTTCTTCGAGGATGTTTTCCATTGTCACAATCCCGGCCGTGCTGCCGAACTCATCCATCACGATTGCCAGCCCGCGCTGCTGCCGCTGAAGGCTCTTGAGAAGCTGAAGCAGGTTCATGGATTCCGGCACGAACGACGGAAATTCGATGGCATCCGCAAGGTCAATGCCCGGATCGAGCAACAGCGCCCGGGTGTTGAGAATCCCAACAATCGTGTCCGGGGTTTCATCATAAATCGGCAGCCGGCGATGCTTGAACCGGCGGGCGGCGGCGATCATCTCCTCGATGCTCAAATCGTCGGACACCGCGCCCATTTGCGAGCGCGGCCTCATCACGTCGCGCGCGGTGCGCCGATCCAGGTTGATGATCTGCAGAATGATCTCTTTTTCGGATTCAGCCAGGGTGCCCTGCCGGTAGGCCATTTCCACAAGCTCCTGGTAATCCGCCTCGGTCAGCGCGGGCTGTGTCTGGATCGATTTTGCCACGGCTTTTCGAAGCAGGGCGGAGTTGATGACCTGCGCCACGGTCCGCAGCGGCAACGTGACTTTCTCGAAGAAACGCATTGGCCGGGCCACGCGCAGCGCCCAGCGCTCCGGATGCCGCACGGCCAAGGTCTTGGGCACCACTTCGCACCCGATCAGGATGAGCGCCCCCAGCGCACCGACAGTCAGGGCCATCGGCCATCGTCCGTCAAGCGCTATCCAGAGGCCTGTGGACAATATGCCCGCAGTCGCAAAAGTATTCCCCAGGGACATCGTGGCCAGGAGGTCCTGCGGCTCGGATATCAGCCGCAGCAAAATGCCGCCCCGAGCCGGATGCCGCTTGGCCAGATCGTGCACCTGCCACTTCGCCAGAGAGAACAGCGCGGTCTCGGCCAGCGCAAAGAAAAAGCTGGCCGCCGCAAAAACGATAATCACCGTTATGGCAGCGATCTCTGGAGCCATCCGGGACACAATTTACCGTTACGCGCACCGTTGCTAAAGCCAAAACGGCAAAGCCTCCTCCCACCCGGCGATCTGCATAAAAATACTTCTTCCAAATCAAGCCTGTTCTGTATCAGTTTATTTCTGATCGGCGGGATGCACGTTGAGCCGTCCGCCAACAAATATATCTATGAAGACTGTTGCACTTTCCCTGGGCGCCCTTTTGATGACCGCCGCCGTTTGGGCAGACGACCTCGATCCGGCGACGTTCAAGAATCCTCCCTCGCGATTCCGGGGCGCGCCGTTTTGGGCGTGGAACACGAAGATGCAGCCGGAGCACCTGGATCAACTCGACCGGTTGCAGGAGATGGGCTTCGGCGGGGCGTGTCTGCACGCGCGCACGGGTCTGGCGACGGAGTATCTGGGACCGGAGTTCATGTCGCTGGTCGAGGCCTGCCTGGAAAAGACGAGGAAGAACTCGATGTATCTCCTGCTTTATGATGAAGACCGCTGGCCATCCGGATTCGCGGGCGGGCTGGTGACGGTTGACCCGCGCTACCGGCAGCGGAACCTGCTCTGGACCACCCGCACGAATGTGGAGAACGCTAAACTGGTGGGACGTTACGCAGTGAAATTGCATGCGGACGGCCGATTGGCGGGCTACCGGCGCGTGGGCGACGACGAAAAGGCTGACTGGAGCGCATGGATCCAGGTTTCCGAGAAGAAAGAATGGCATAACAACCAGACTTACGTGGATGTTCTCAACGCTAAAGCCATCAAGAGATTTGCCGGGGTCACCCACAAAAAGTATCAGAAGGCGGTCGGGGCGGAGTTCAGCAAGCACATTCCCGGCATCTTCACCGACGAGCCTCAGTTCCTTGCCAAAGGCGGTTTCAAGAAACCCACGGACAGGAACGACATCCTGATGCCCTTCACGGATGATTTCCTGGCGACTTACAAGAGGGCGTATGGCCAGAAGCTGGAGGATTACCTGCCGGAGCTGTACTGGGAGTTGCCGGCGGGAAAGACCTCGGTGGCGCGCTACCGTTACCATGATCACGTGGCGGAACGATTCTCGCATGCGTTTGCCGAAACGCTGGGCAAGTGGTGCGGGGCAAACAAACTGCCTCTGACAGGGCACATGATGAGCGAAGATCCGCTGAGCAAACAAAGCATGCACGTGGGCGATGCGATGCGAAGCCTTCAATACTTCCAGATTCCGGGCATTGATATGCTGTGCGATCGTCTCGAGTTTCTCACGGCAAAGCAGGCCCAAAGCGCCGCGCGGCAGGCCGGGCGCAACGAGGTGATGAGCGAGCTTTACGGTGTCACCGGCTGGCACTTTGATTTTGCCGGGCACAAGCGGCAGGGCGACTGGCAGGCTGCCCTCGGTGTCACCCTGAGAGTTCCGCACCTGGCATGGGTCTCGATGGCCGGAGAAGCAAAGCGCGACTACCCGGCGGCAATCGGCTGGCAATCGCCCTGGTACAAGGAATACCCGATCGTGGAAGACCACTTTGCGCGGCTGAACACCATTCTGACCCGCGGCAAGGCTGTTGTTCATGTTGGTGTCATTCACCCGATTGAATCCTTCTGGCTGGCTGAAGGGCCGAAGAGCCAGACCCAGGAGGAACGGGACCGGCAGGACAAATCGGCGAGAGATCTTTGCGACTGGCTGCTGTACGGACAGCAGGATTTCGACTTCATTTGCGAAGCCAGCCTGCCGAAACAGTCCCGAAAGCTGAACTATGACGTCATCGTCGTGCCCAACCTTCGCACGATCCGCTCCACCACGCTCGATTACCTCGATAAGGCGGGCCAGGTTGTTTTTGCGGGCGAGGTTCCCGCGCTGGTGGATGGAATACCCTCGGACCGCGCCAAAAAACTGGCTGCGCGCCGCCAGCAGGTCGAGTGGGCGGCTGAGCCGCTCGTGGCGGCCCTGGAAACGCAGCGCGAGGTGCGGGTGACACCCGGCGCCAGTGTGCTTTACCAACTCCGCCAGGAAGGCGCCCGCCGATACCTTTTTGTGTGCAATACCGATCGCGACCATGGCCTCGGAATGACAAAGGTGGCGGTGAAAGGCGATTGGGACATGACGCATCTCGACTCGATGAACGGAACGATAGCCCGCGTCGCCTCCAGGCGGGCCGGGGAATGGACAGAGCTCGAGTGGGAGATGCCGGCGCAAGGCAGCCTGCTGCTGGCGCTCGACCCGGGCTGGAAGCCGGGCGGCTTTGTGCCTGCAAAGACGCAGTGGAACGAAATTGCCAGGCTGGACGGCACGGTGCCCGTGACGCTGTCCGAGCCGAATGTGCTCCTGCTGGACCAGGCGGAATGGCGCTGGAACAACGGCCCGTGGCAGAAACGGGAGGAGATCCTGCGGCTGGATGACGCTTTGCGGAAGCAGCTCGGGCTGCCGGCGCGCGGCGGGAAAATGGCCCAGCCCTGGACCGACTCGAACCCGGTCACTGTCCTGGGCACGGTGCAGTTGAAGTTCGTCATCCGCAGCGATGTGAGGGTGGCCAAACCGGTGCTGGCGCTGGAGGAATCAACCCGGGCGAAGATCGAACTGGACGGCAAACCGGTCTCCGGCAGCCCCGGCGCTGAATGGGTGGATCCGTGCATGCGACAGATGGCGCTGCCGGCGTTGGAGCCGGGCGAACACACGTTGATTGTGTCGCTGCCATATACGCGGAGAACGAACCTCGAATGGCATTACCTCCTTGGAGACTTCGGCGTAAAGGTAAACGGCCGGGAAGCCTTTCTTACGGAACCGGTCCGCGCCCTCGCAATCGGCAACTGGGCGGATCAGGGCCTTCCCTTCTACGCGGGCAACGTGACCTACCACTTCAAACTCGCCGGCCAGGGACAGCCAACACTCTTGAGCATTCCACAATTCCAGTCGCCGCTGCTGTCCGTGGCAGTGGACGGAAAGAAGGTTGGACGCATCGCATTCGCGCCATACGAGCTGGAGCTGGGATCGCCATCCACCGGCGAGCACAGCGTGGATGTCACCGCTTTTGGCAACCGGGCCAATGCGTTCGGCATCGTGCATCACACCAACCAGAACCCGCCGTGGTACGGCCCAGCCGCCTGGCGCGTAACCGGAAAGGATTGGACCTATGATTACAACCTGCGGTCCATGGGAATCCTGGGCGCGCCCGTGGTAAAGCGTTAGGCGTCCTTCGGCCCTGCCGGTGTCTTCGCGTGAAACCCAACCCGGTTCCTCGCCGTGGCAGCCGTTTTCCGTTGCGCTTGGCCCGGTGCGGCTGCACTATGCGTCCAACACCATCATTATCGAGGGCCATGAAAATATTTCTGCTCGCATCGGTTCTTTTCAGCACATTCGCCTACGGGCAGCAACCGCATGTTTACGTGAATGGAGCGGGTGACAAATGGTACTCGGCTCGGGAGTTGGAGCAGATCGGAAGAGACCACGTTAAAGAACGGAAAATACAGTTTTCGCTCGAGGGCACTAAGCCGATTGTCTGGGTCAAATCCGGCAGCTCCAATGTCATGGCGACTGTCTCTTTTGCGTCTGGCGTGGGCAGCAGCATTCTCATTGTGGATATTGACCGCCATGGCAAAGTCATCACGAACTATGCTGGCGCTGCGGCTCGCCGACATGTCGGCAGCCCTGAAATGGGTGACCCCGGAAACAGTCAGGTGAGCCGAACGAATCGGATGAACCGAACCCCGCGATAGCGTCCTCTGTTTCATGTGCGGCGAGAGTCTGGGCCGGAACATGCCTCGGAATAATCAATTCCCGTGGCGGTTGCTGTTCGGATGCGACGCGAAACGCCCGGCAGCACATGGCGCGGGAACGCTGCGGGGATTCTGATTTACAACTGCAGGTGGAAACACGGTATCGAGCGACTCGTTAATAACTTTTCCCCAAAAAACCTTCGCGTCTTGGCGCCTTCGGGTGAGGCCCAAACCGGTTCCTCTCGTTCTCCGTTGCTTTTGGGAGAGCTCGAAACGGCTTATGAGCTGTCCCCGGCAGGGAACGGGGTCAGCAGACGCGGACAACATCCATGCCGAGGAGGCGGCCCAGCTTATCGATTTTGCCGGCGATGTGGCCCACGCCTACGGCGCAGTGGTGGGCGGGGCCCTGCTCGTTCCAGCGCTCGACAAAGCTGCGCGCCCCAATGCTGAAGCGATAGCGGCTGTTTGTGTTGCCAATCTCGAGGATCGGCCCGGGAACAGATTCCGCCTCGGCGGTCAGCAGCTTGAGTTTGCCATCCACGGTTTGAACGACGCTCAGCAGGGTTACGGGGCCGTGTTTGACGCTCATTTCGACGGAAAGCCCGCGCCCCACTTTGCCATGGTACACCTTGAGCGGGCGCACCTTGGTTTTTCCCTCGGCGATCGCGATGTGCCCGGGCCCGTCGTGGCCCATGAGGACAACGTCATGCTTGAAGTCCATGGCGTAATACTCTGTGAAGGAACCGCCGGCGCCGAAGCTGTCCATGATCTTCATGGCCTGGACGTTTTTGATTTCCAGTTCGCCTGCAACGGGGATGCCCCGGGCTGTGAGGAGCGAGTTTCCGAGGATGATGGAGCTGATGGCGTCCTCGTTGGCCGGGCTGCCGACGCCCATGTGATAATAGGCGAGGGAGCCGAGGTTATGCTGCTGCACGAGCCGATCGAGCGCCACGGAGGTGCGGGCAGCTCTCTCCAGTTCGAGCTTCGGGCAATCGGGCTGGACGTCAAACGCGCCATGAAACTCCTTCACGCGTTTCTGGATTTCAGTGCTGGTCACGCGGGTGCGAAGGCTTGCCAGCTCATCCACCTCGAGAATCTCGATGTGGCCGCCGAAGAAGGCGCATTGCTGGGTGAGGTCCGAGTAGATGTCGAGCATGCCGCAGTAGTAATGGCCCATCACGCCCATGCGGTTGTGCTCCATGGTCCAGGCCACCCTGGCCGCCTCGATCCATTCGTCCACCGCAGTCCAGCAGTGCGGATCATCATCAAGCATGCCGGTAACCTGGAAAAACGGAATGCGGCAGCGATTGAAGACATTGGCGATTTCCGGCACGGGGCACGAGGCGCAATGCGCGAGCCATTCACCGGTCATTTTTGTCCGGTCGCCCATCTTGTTGAAGGTGGAGTAATCAATCGCCGCAGCCGGCTGCAGGTTGAGGATGATGACCGGCACTTTGGCGCGCCGCACCACAGGCAGCACTGTCGAGGACAAGGCGTAGGTGGTGACGTGGAGAAAGATCAGGTCCACATCCGCTTCGCGGAACTCATGACCGGCCTCGAGCGCCCTGGCGGGATTATCCACGAGACCGAGGTTCACGACTTTTACACCCGGCCGCGCCAGTTTCCTGGCTGTTTTGGCGAGGTATCCCTCCAACCGTTGCTTGAGACCGGCGAACTGAGGCCAGTAAGCGTCCAGGCCGATGCCGAAGAGACCAACCTTGAGCTGGGCAGGTGCGGTTTTCATCGGGGCATCCTCTTAAACAACTTTTGAGTCTCAGGAAAGCGCAAAGTTACTGTTCTTTGCGCAAGGGAACGGTAACCTGTGGCTGTGAAGGTGCTGGGAGTCACAGGCGGAATCGGCATGGGCAAGTCAACCTGCGCGGGGCTGCTGCGCAAGGCGGGTGTGCCCGTCGTGGATACCGATGATCTCGCGCGCGACTTGACGGCCCCCGGAGGCGCCGCGCTCAAGGAGATCGCCGCCGCGTTCGGGCCCGGGATGCTGGACGCCTCCAGGGCGTTGAATCGCAGGGCTTTAGCGGAGGTGGTGTTTGCGTCCGAAGTGAAGCGGCGGGCTCTGGAAGACATATTGCATCCACGTATCCGGCGGCGCTGGCGGGAAATTATCGGGGTATGGCAAAAGGAGGGGCGGCACATCGCGGCGGTAATCATTCCCCTGCTATTTGAGACCGGCGCGGAAAAGGAATTGGACGCGGTTATTTGCGTGGCGTGCTCCGAGCGCACGCAGCGCGAGCGCCTGGCCCTTCGCGGTTGGTCTGCCGCACACCTGGCAAGCCGCGTGGCAGCTCAACTGCCGGTTGCGGTCAAGATGGACCGCGCCAATTATGTGCTTTGGTCCGAAGGAAGCATCGGGTTGCTCGAGCAGCAGTTGGGGAAGATCCTGGCAGACATCCGCCGCGCGAATGGCGCTTGAGCAGGGAGGTCGCGAGGTTGATCGGACCGCAACACCGCAACGGAGCGCACGGTCCGTCCCATTCCATTCTTTACGAGCGGCCCCAAGTTCTGCACCCTGTAGCTTTGGGAAGTTCTCCAAGATCAATGAAAGCGAAGATTGTTATTTTGCCCAAGAAGGCGGTCCTCGATCCGCAGGGAAAAACCGTCCAGGGCGCTCTGAAGCACATGGGCTTTGAAGGCATCGGGTCCGTGCACGTAGGCAAGTACCTCGAGATCGAGCTCGAGAATGGCGACCCGGAAAAGGCCCGCCAGGTCATTGATCAGGCCTGCCACAAAATCCTGAGCAACCCGGTGATTGAGGATTACCGTTTCGTGATCGAATGAATTTCGCCGTTCTCCAGTTTCCGGGGTCGAACTGCGACCAGGACGTTGTGCATGTGCTCAAGAACGTTCTCGGGCATTCGGCGCGCTTGCTCTGGCACAAAGAGAATTCCCTCGGCGACGCGGACGCGGTAATCGTGCCGGGCGGATTCAGCTACGGGGATTACCTGCGGACGGGAGCGATCGCGCGGTTCAGTCCAGTCATGGCTGCGGTGACAGAGTTTGCGGCCAAAGGGGGCCTGGTGCTGGGAATATGCAACGGTTTTCAGATTTTGTGCGAGGCGGGCCTTCTTCCAGGCGCGCTGATCCGCAATCGTTCCCTGCAATTTCGCTGCGAGAATGTGTATTTGAAAACCCTCACGCGCAACTCGCCTTTCACCCGCTCGGTGCCCGAGGACAAGCTCATCCGCATTCCTGTGGCCCACGGCGAGGGATGCTATTTCGCGGATGCGGCAACGATTTCCGGGCTGAAAGCGAACTCGCAGATCCTTTGGCAATATGTGAATGCCGAGGGCCAGGCCACGGAAATGGCAAACCCAAACGGCTCGATAGAAAATATCGCGGGGGTTTGCAACCGTGCCAGGAACGTGGCGGGCCTCATGCCGCATCCCGAACGGGCAAGCGAATCCATCCTCGGCGGCGTGGATGGACGGCTGATTTTTCAAAGCATTCTGGAAAAGTAGATGAGCGATCCGGCAATTACCCCCCAACTTGTTCAGAAGCACAACCTCACCCCGGAGGAATACGAAAAGCTCAAGGGAATCCTCGGGCGCGAACCTTCCTACACGGAGCTGGGAATTTTTTCCGTAATGTGGAGCGAGCATTGTTCCTACAAGAACAGCCGCCCCCTGCTGAAAACGTTTCCGACACGGTCTTCAAAAATCCTGGTGGGAGCGGGCGAGGAGAACGCGGGCATCATTGATATCGGCGGCGGGTTGGCGATCGCCTTCAAAATCGAGTCGCATAACCACCCGAGCGCAGTCGAGCCGTTCCAGGGCGCGGCGACAGGTGTGGGCGGCATTATCCGGGACATCTTCACGATGGGTGCGAGGCCCATTTGCTCGATGGATTCCCTGAGGTTCGGCCCCATCACACCACTGCCGCACGAGGCCTCCACCCTCACGCCGGAGCGGCGCCAGGCCATGGCCAACAACCGGCGCCTGTTCAGCGGCGTGGTCGCCGGAATCGCGCATTACGGAAACTGTTTCGGCATCCCCACGGTTGGCGGCGAGGTGTATTTCGACAGATCCTATGAGGGCAACCCGCTCGTCAACGCCTTCTGCCTCGGCGTGCTGCGTCACGAGCAGATCGCGCGCGGACGAGCCAGCGGCGTCGGAAACCCGGTGTTTTACGTCGGCCCGGCCACCGGCCGCGATGGATTGGCCGGGGCGGCCTTTGCCTCGCAGGATCTGACGGACGAATCGGCCGAGCAACAGCGCGGAGCGGTGCAGGTGGGTGATCCGTTCATGGAAAAACTCGTGTGCGAAGCGTGTCTCGAACTGCTCGCAACCGGCGCCGTGGCGGGCATCCAGGACATGGGCGCGGCCGGCCTGACGTGCTCGACTTGCGAGACGGCATCCAGGGCAGGCACGGGCATCGAGATCGAGCTCGACAAGGTCCCACAGCGGGCGCCAAACATGACTTCATACGAAATCATGCTGAGCGAATCCCAGGAGCGCATGCTGATCATCGTCAAGAAGGGACGCGAGGAAGAAGTAAAACGCATTTTTGACAAATGGGATCTGCCCTGGGCGGAAATCGGCCAGGTGACGGATACCGGCCGAATGGTGGTGCGGCATGGGGGTAAGGTGGTGGCGGACATTCCAGCCAGAAAGCTCGCGGATGAATCCCCCATTTACCAGCGCGAATCCCGCGAGCCGGCTTACATTGCCGAAGTTCGTAAGTTCACCCTGGCAGGTGTGCCGGAGATGACAGACCCCGTGGGAGCGCTGAAGCATTTGCTGGCGTGGCCCACCATCGCTTCCAAAAACTGGGTTTACCGTCAGTACGATCACATGGTGCGCGACGGGACGGCGCTTGCGCCGGGATCGGATGCGACGGTGCTGCGAATCAAGGAAGACGCCCTGCCGGTGCTCTCGGCGGAACTGGCGGCTTCCGGCGCCGGCAAGTTCGAGGGCGAGCGTTACATCGCGCTCGCCGTGGATTGCAACGCCGCTTATGTGTACCTGGATCCATACGAAGGAAGCAAAATTGCCGTGGCCGAAGCGGCGCGCAACCTCGCCTGCACCGGCGCCACCCCGCTGGGCGTGACCGACAACCTCAACTTCGGAAATCCCCTCAAGCCGGACATTTTCTGGCAGCTCAAGGAATCCGTGCGCGGTCTCGGCGAGGCGTGCCGGGCCTTCAATGCACCCGTCACCGGCGGAAATGTCAGCCTTTATAATCAAAGCCCGGACGGACCGATTGATCCCACACCCACCGTGGCGATGGTCGGGGCCATAGAGAAGCCGGAGCACATTACGGCGCAATGGTTCCACACGGAAGGTGACGCGATCCTGCTGCTTGGCGAACCGGTGGATTCAAAAGATCCCCTGCTCGGCCTGGGCGGGTCCGCCTATCTGCATGTGATGCACGGACTCAAGACGGGAACGCCGCCGCGCTGCGATCTCGAGATCGAAAAGGAACTGCACCTGGCCCTTCGCGCGCTGATTTGCTCCGGGTCTATCAAGAGCGCGCACGATTGCAGCGAGGGCGGGCTGGCGGCAGCCATTGCGGAAAGCTGCATCAGCCGCCAGGAAGCGCGGGAAACCCCGCGCCCGATCGGCGCCACCATTGATCTCTCCGGCCTGGAGGCAAGGCGGCTCGATGCCCTTTTGTTCGGCGAATCCCAGGCGCGTGTGGTCATCTCCACGGCAAGGAACGATGCCGTCAAGGTGCTCGAACGCGCAAAGCTGCTGGGTGTCCCCGCAATGCGGCTCGGAACCGTCGGCGGCGCGGATTTGATCATCAAGTCGGCAGGCGCAGAGTACAAATGGCCTATCATGGACCTGTATAAAGCCTGGTGGAATGCAATCCCCGATGCCATGAGGGATTAAGGAAGCCGCACAAGCCGGCCGAAGCTTCGAAGAGTTCATCCCGCGCACGCAAGACGGTCGCAATCAGGGACCCGACCGCCCGTGGCTCCTGCGTTTTACTCGGCAGGTGAAACGACCCTGTAGAAACGCTGGTTGATCGGCACGTTCAAGTTGCCCGGACCGCCCGGCACCCGCACTTCGAGCGTGTCACCCGGAGAGGATGTCTCGATTCGCTGGATGGTATCCCAGCCGCTGACGAAATCCGTCGTTTCCTGAACCTCAAGCGCCTTGCCTGTGACACCTTGGAAGGAGAGCGCGAGCTGGTTTTGCTCTGGCAGCCATTGCCAGTTCGCGATGGGGTGGGCGCTGACCGGAGGCCCGGCTGCGGGTTGGCTTTGGTCCAGTCCGGAAAGATCCAGCCCATCCACCGCCACCAACTGGTAGCCTGGAGGAACCGAGTAGCGCAGATCAAAATCCTCCCAGCTCAGCGCCGTTCCCGTTCCGTACGCGCCTGCGACCGTGTCCATTTCGAGCCAGATGAAGAAGGCGACACCATTCCCCGGCAGCGCATTGTGCCGCACAGTTAGCAGGACATCGCGGAAGCCGCTGTGCGTATCGGTGTTCGGCGGATGATCAATGCGCGCCATGCTGCTGCCATTATTCGCAGTGGATACCTTGAAGTAATTCGTGACCGTCTCTGAAACCGGGTCGAAGTTGAATCCCTCCTGCACCTGGCTTGCGCCCGCTGTTTGCACGGTCTTTTCAACAGTGAAAGAAATCGGCTGCTGTCCCCCAAACTGCCCCTGGTGATGGTAAATCACCTGGGCCTGGATCCCGCCCGCATTGGGCGATTGCGCCGAGAGAAGCACCTTCCCGCTGGCGGTGGCGCTGTCGGAACTGCCGGAAGCAACATCGGTGTAGTTCAGGGCATACGACTTCAACCGCACGGTCCATTGAACAGGAATGACCACGCTCGTGTTATTCCCCGGCGCTCGCTCCACACGATAACGAGGTCGAAAATGCGCCTTAAGCTCCGTCCGCCGGCCCGTGATCAGGTATGGATTCGAAATCGCCCCACCGCCGCTCATCCGCCCCTTTCGCAAATCTGCCGAGAGTTTCAGCTCCTGGTAAAAAGAATCGGTGAACGGGTCGCCCCCCGCCACGGACTGGTCCAGGAACAGAAATTTCGGATGACCTGTAAGCACCGAGCCCGGCTGGATTGCAGTAAATCGGGTTGTGGCCAGCACGTTGGATAAGGTCTGCGCGTGGAGAGCGCTCACGGACGTGCAGGCCAATGCGAGCAGGGAGATGCGGCGTATAGCATGAACAGGCTGTGCAACGTTCTTCAAAACACACAGCAGCTTCCGGCCAGGCATAAAGTAAGAGGGTCTCATATAATATATTAGACTGCCTTTTGTCCGAAGAATAAAGCACGCCTGCGCCCGACACGCAAGTGCTCCAGCTCTTTATTCAGATGGTTCGAAACGGTTTCCGCGCAATGATCGCAATGACTCTCACCTTCGTCGTGCTGCCGCTGAGCTTCGGGGCCTGGTTTGTTGGCGGCCCGGTTGCCCTCTCGTTAGGCGGGCGGGCCATGAAGAACATCTCGAGTTCCGAGACCGCAGCGAGCGAGCGCAGAATTGCCAGGGTGGGAATCTTCTTGAGCCGTCTATTGCTGTGGGGTGGCATCGCGTTTCTCGCCCTGACGATCCTCAGCAACATGTTCGGCTGAGCACCGAGGCTCGATCATCTCCGGTTCGCCCGGAATCGAGACACCACAGCGGGTCGAAAGGGTCCCATCCCGGACGGGTGCTATGGTCCCGGATCAGTAATATTGTCGTATGTAGGCGTAGGCTTTGTCGAAGAGTTCCGGTCGGTGTGCAGCTTGTATTTCAGCAGGGTGCGATAGGCCTCGTCCACCATCAGAATGATATCGGAGCGCTCGCTGAGTTTGCCGCCGGCCTCGCCGAACTTGTGGGTGTCTGTTGAGGACCTTGCGGTCAT
>CAYNZC010000044.1:0-32052 GCA_964401575.1 uncultured Verrucomicrobiota bacterium | reverse complement strand
GACCCTTTCAATGACATTGTCAGAGTACTAGCCTCGGACAACCTTGCCCCTCAGAAAGAGTGCGATGACGAGTGGTACAACGACTATCAACCCAATAATAATCGCTGAGGCTCGCTTGCTCACCTTCCTGGCTGCTTGGTCCTTTGCAGGGTGCGGAGGAGCAAGTTGCAATGTGACGCCCTTACCCGAGGTTACATCTGAAACAGTGTAGTTTGTGGGAAAGTTTGGCGCAAATATTTCCTCGTCCGTGAATGCAACGACCGTATCTACTTCTCTTAGGTCCACAATCTGTTCTCTCTTGATGACTCCTACTCCTGCTGTTTTTGTTGACCAGCGTTTCGGGTAACCGTCAGCATCGAACACTTCGCGTCTTGAAAGAAACGATGTCTGTTTTGTGAGGTTGGTGAGGATCGCCTGGAGACATACAGTCCGGCTGGCGCACTTCCCAATCCAATATTCCGCCTGGATAGAGCACATGGCTGGCATGGCGTGGGTGTCGCTAGCGCCGTCCAAAGCGGGCAGTTTTCCTCTCAGTTTTATGTGAGAGACTCTCACTTCCTCCAAATGCGTCTCATTCTGTTCAAAATGCCAGTTCGGGTCTGAACCATTCTGAATCGCCAACGCCTTCTGCGAGTCAAATTTCAACTGCTCCGGATCCCATTGTGCGCCGGGTTTGCGGTAATCGACGGAACGGAGATCTACAAGCGCCAGAAGGATCGGAACGACCACCTCTTCGTCCAGCCCAAGCGCCTGCCATGTGTTGAACGGAGCCCAGTTTGCGCCTGGGTTTCTCGTCAAAAGGGCGTCACGTAGCGCGTGATTGATCGAAAAGCTTTCATAGGGAGAAAATGCAGGGTCATGCACATTCACGAAGGTTTCCCTGTACGGGCTCAACCTCGTTGCGTCATTACCATCTTTGTTCGTGGTACCCTCGTTCAGGTCGAGTCGGTACTTGTTCCCCGAATACCATTCCTGAATATGGAGGAGCCTGCTTTCGAGGTGGGTTCCAACAATAGCATTGGATCGTGCAAGTATGAGCCCGGCCCTTTGCCTTGATGTCAGCTTTTTGTCATGCTCAGCCATCGCCTGATTCTGTCGGCCTAATTCGGCAGCGACTTGTTCAGCGGTCCAGGCTGGCTCTTTCAAGGTTACGTTAGCGACAAGCCGGATTCGTCGGGGCCTGTTGGTTATTGCCATTTGGAAGAGCCCTCGCAACTCTTCAATGGATAATTCCTTGGCAGCGCCGACTTCCCCTGGCGCAGCGAGGAGAAGCGATACACATAGCGACAAAATAGCGGACGCGCGGCTGAAATAGGTATACCTAGTCATCACTTCGGAGCGACCGCCGGATCAGAGTACGGTCTCTCATGGGACTGATTGGGGGAGAGGTTCTGCAAAGCTACTTCCTGATGTTTGTTCTTGAATTCAAAAGCTTTCATTGCTTCGAGATGAAGCTAGAATAGCCAATCTCCGTTGTACAGTTGTCCGCTTGAATTCGTTCCAGACGATTCCGCATGTACCGTCTGAGCCGGAGTAGATGCTGCCGGAGATTGGCGTTCCAGGGACTCTATACCCGCATGTCGTGTAATCACAGGGCATAGGCTTGGGACCGCACGGCTTTGGGCCTGAAGCCTCGCACGCCAGCCAAGCGGCAACGGCCAGCGTATAAAGCGCATTATTATATGAGAGCACGGCACAGGTGTGGGAGTTCCCCACCGTTCCGACCATTGTATCGCAAGTTTGGGTCGTGTTACCTCCACAGCTGTAATAGCTGTTCATGATTGTGATTGTGTTTGTGCTGCAACTCACTTCCCAGCCCCCTCCAGGCGAGTCGAGTAAACTACAGGGGCATGTTCCCGATGTGGACGCAGGATGGTAAACCGGGCCATCGCAGCTTTCACCTGCTGCTAAAGCAATTGGACCGAACATGTGGACGCCTACCGCGATTGCTAACAATAAAATGCTTTGCTTGGCTATAATACCGTTGGTTAAGTTCATAGAATTCTCATCCGTTTCGTTTCTTATGTTCGGCGTTTATCTCGTATGTGTCATTTTGCAAGTGAGAACCATCCTCTGGTCACGACAATTATTAGTGGCCACCCCGTTGCCTCACGGCGGATTGTTACCATGAGGATCTATCATTGAAGTGTCAACCGATTTAATGCCTAATTCGTTCTCACGATATGGTCGTTAGCACAGTATTGATCTTGATAATCGCAGGCGGTGGAATGCAGCACCGTGCCTGAAGCGTTCACCAGCGTGAGGCTCTGCCTGCGAGATCCGGAAAGGTAATCGTTTGTGAGACGGCGTGGAAGTCATCCTACGAAAAGCGGGGGTGAGGCCACCCCCGGCACCTGTTGCGGATGGGGGTGTTCCAATGGTGGGGATGGGTACCCAGGCCTTCGGCCCGGAATGTCGCATTGCGGGCCTTCAGCCCTTGGGAACGAGTTCTGCGGAATAGATTAGCAGGTTCGTCAGGACCGGAATAGTTATAGGAATGGACCGCAGAAATTTACCCTATCGCTGTGGTCAGACCGCAGAAAGACCCGGCGAGAAGCCAGTAAGAATCTTGACGGCCACGGCCGGGGCTTGACCGGCATGTTGGTTAATGGGATAATCCCATTATGAAACTGATTGCCGATGAAAATGGCCGTTTGGCGTGCAAGGAGTTATTTACTCCACGCAAACCGTTCTCTGCGGAACGTCAGTCTGACGGCAGCATCAGGGTGGTTGAACTGGTGGAAAAGGAAGTTCCACTTGTCCAACCAGTTCGGACGAAGGAAGGGTTTCTGATGTTACCGCAAAAGCTGAAGCGTAAAACGGTATCCGACGCTATCCGTGCAGACCGGGACGCCCGATGAAGGCATATTGGGATTCCAGTGCCCTGGTAGAAGCGGCGTCCGATGTTCTGCTTCGATCCAGATTGCACAAGGAACGCGGCTTTACGAGGACCCATTCCCTTGGGGAAGTTTTTTCTGCCCTCACCGGCGGACGATTGGCCATCCGTTTGGACCCGGATGCGGCGACTGAGGTGATTCTGGAGCTTGCGGCTGACCTTGATTTTGTTGATCTCGACGCGAAGGAAGTCCTGACAGCTCTCAAACAAGCACAGAACCGCGGCGTCCGAGGCGGGCGGGTTCATGACTATCTGCACGCCCGCGCAGCAGACAAATCCGGGGCCTTGGAACTGCTGACCACCGATCAATGGGATTTTGTTAGGCTGGTGGATGTCGCCGCGGTTAAGGTGATTTAGCCGAGGATCACAGGGTTCACCCATAAGGGCGAAATGAAAAGGAGCGGCTCAGAACCGTGTCCAAGCAACTGCGCCGAGCAAGGGGTCAGCGTTCAGCCGTCCCGATACCCGGGCCTTCAGCCCTTGGGAACGAGTTCTGCGGCATAGTGGCAGGTTCGTCAGGACCGGAATAGTTATAGAAATGGACCGCAGAAATTTACCCCAGGTCCGTCAGGACCGACACTTTGAGCTCCTGTGCCGGTTTGCTGGACCTTTTCACGGGGTGAGGTGGACGACGTGGAAGCGATGGCGGGGGTGAGGCCACCCCCGGCACCTATTTCGATGAGGGTGTGTTGTGGGGCCGGGTTCTGTAGGCGGTTGCGCATGCCGGGCGATCCGGTTAGCGTTTGAGATGTTCAACGAGCCGAATTGCTGCCGCAATAGAGCGGGGCCCACGTCCTGGGCTGGTTTTACGCTTATTGAACTGCTGGTTGTCATTGCCATTATCGCCGTGCTGGCGGCGATGCTGCTGCCGGCTTTGGCCCGGGCGAAGGCCACAGCCAAGCGCACCGCCTGCGCGAGCAACGTTCGACAGGTGCAGATGGCTTTTGCTCTTTACAGTTCCGAGCACCAGGAACAGTTTCCCAACACAGGCGACCCGTTCCTTTGGATGGGACGCCGCTGGCGCTGGCTTGTTCAGCCTTACCTGGCTTTCAGCGGGGCCAGGATTCAGACAAACGATCCCAACGTTTCGACCAACTTTGTGCCGGGCGCTCTGCTTTGCCCGTCGGATCCGAATGCGGGTCCGAACTACGACAACACCTCCTATGGCTACAGCACCGCCTTTTACTTCCCGGATGACACGATCAACCGGATGACCCGAAGCAGCCTGTATCAGGCGAACCCGTTCGCTTGTGTATCCCGCAGAGTGAGTGACGCGCTTTATCCCTCACAAAAGGGCCTCATCGCGGAATGGATCAGCGCGCATTCGAGAGAAAAGGTCACCTGGTGGGATTGGCGCGGTTCGCGTCAGTACGGTTTTGTGGATGGGCACGTCGAGTATTTGAGCGCTTCAAGAATCCATGCCGCTGTGGACAACTTCCCGGACATTAACCTTACTGTAAACGGGCTTTCCGGGCGGGATCTGAAGTGAAGCTGCCCGATCTGAGAAACGAAATGACCGCGTCGATCACGGCTGGATCCTTCATCATAAACGGATGCGTCACGTTCAGGACCAGGTGTTCCTTCATGCCGTCAATTTTGGTGTTTTCCACCGAGACCTTTCCGTCATCGTGACCGCGAATCATGCTGCTGTTGATCCAATTGATGGAGCGGTTGCCGGCGATGACTCCCAATTCGAAGGAAACCGGCCCGAGCTTTCGCGGAAGCGAATCCTTTTCTGTGCCCAATTGCTGTCCGGCTGGTCCGTTTATCGTGCGAAACAGCCACCGTTTGCGGAGCCGATCCACGACTTCGCTACCTTTGTTTGGCGGGCCTAACATCACGACGCGGCCCAAACGGTTGTCCTGGTTGGCGGCGAAGTAGTGTCGCACGAGAATTCCGCCCATCGAATGGGTCACGAAATGCACTTTGGCGCATTCGCGGAGGCGCTGGTGTGCGAGAGCGTTGCTGATGACCAGGCTAAGCTGTTCTACCGGCTGAGTTCGGCTGGAGTAATCGCAGTTGAGGACGATGTAACCTTCCGCTGTCAGGGCCTTTTCCATCTTAACCATGCTCGCGCTCGTGCGAGCGAGGCCGTGCAACAGAATGACTCCTTCGGCCGCTTTTGCCGGAACGAGCATGAGCAGAAAGAGCACAGCCAGGCTCCATCTTGCGGACGGTATTCGGGAGGATTGCATGTTTCGATAACGTTCGCCGGGCCTTTGCGCTACCAACCCTTTGCGAGTCCGCCGCTGCGGGGGTCGGCTGCCCCGACGAACGCTTTTGCCCGGGGATCCCAGCTCACGATGTGGGAAGTGGAAAGCGCCCCGTGTTCGGAAATCCGGTGGCCGCGCTGTTCGAGAGAAGAGCGCAGATCGTTCGGGAGACCTTTCTCGATCATCAACTCGTCCGGGGACCACTGATGATGGAAGCGGGGCTGGGCGATTGCGCTGGCGGCGGGCTGGTCGAGGTCGAGCATGGCGATGAGCTGTTGGAAGACGGCGCTGATGATTTTCGGGCCGCCCGCGGCGCCGAGAGCGATCACGGGTTCGCCGTTTTTGAGGACGATGGTTGGGGTCATGCTGGAGAGCGGGCGTTTGCGGGGGGCGATGGCATTTGCCTCGGCGCCGATCAGGCCGAAGTGGTTTGCGATGCCGGGCTGAGTGGAGAAATCGTCCATTTGATTATTCAGGACCACGCCGGTGCCCGGGATGACGACCTTCGATCCGAAGCTTGTGTTGACCGTTGCGGTGCAAGCGACCCAGTTACCGCGCTCGTCCGCGACGGAGAAGTGGGTGGTATGCTTTTTGAAAAGGTCTGTTTCCCAATCCGGGGGTAGTCCGTGCCGTTGGACCTTTGTTACAGAACGGGTGTTGATCTTCTCTGCCAGGGCCGAGGCGTAGCTTCCGGACAAGAGCCCGCGCGGGACCTTTGCAAAATCCGGGTCGCCCAGCCAATGGGCGCGATCGGCGAACGCCAGCTTCATGGTTTCGGCCATGACATGCATGCGGGTGGCAGGGTCCAGCGACTTCATGTCAAAATGCTCGACGATATTGAGCATCTGGACCAGGTGAACACCGCCGGAGCTGGGCGGGGGGAAGGAAACCACCTTGTAATCGCGATAAGAGGTCTCGACCGGCTGGCGCAGGACGATGCGGTAATTGGCGAAATCGCGAGCGGTTAGCAGACCGCCGTTTGCAGCCATCCACCGGGCTGTGGCTTTGGCGAATGGTCCGCGGTAGAACCACTTGATGCCGTTGTCCGCGATGGAGCGGTAAGTTGCTGCGAGATCGGGTTGCCGGAGCAGGTCGCCGGCTTCGAGAGGTTTCCCATTTTTAAAGAAAACGGCTGTGGAGGATTTGAAGGCGGCTATATCGCGGGCGACGGCCTGGAGCCTTCGGGCGGAGGCGCTGCTGAGTGGAAAGCCCTGATCTGCAATGCCGGCGGCCGGGAGGATGATATCGCGGAGTTTGAACCGGCCATATTTGCGCAGGGCGTAATCGAACGCGGCGAGCTCTCCGGGGACTCCGCTTGCCAGAGGGCCGGTCTGGCTGAGCGTTGTATCCGCCTTGCCGTTGCGCAGGAACATGTCTTTGTCCGCGGCGGCGGGGGCCATTTCGCGCCCGTCAATGGCCACGAGATTTCCGTTCGCCAGCCGGATGAGCAGGAAGCAACCTCCGCCGATGCCGGAGTTTTGCGGGTCCACGACCCCGAGAGTCAGGCCGACGGCGACGGCGGCGTCAATAGCGTTGCCGCCGCGCTTGAGGGCGTTGAGGCCCGCATCGGTTGCGAGCGGGTGTCCGGAAGAGACCATGCCACGGCGGGCGGGGTGGTCCTGGGCGAACATCCCTGGGCAGATTGAAAGAATGAGTGCCGCCAGGCATGCGTTTGACATTGCGCGGAAGCCGGCGCTGAGGGCTGCCGCCATTTGAATCATCTTCATTGGTGCTTCAGAAGGTTTAAAAAGAGAGTGATATTTGTCGCGTTGACCAGGTCTATCAGGAACCCGCCCACGAGCGGCACGACGAGGAAGGCGCGGGGGGCGGGTCCGAAGCGTTCCACGAGTGCTTTCATGTTTGCCACTGCATTTGGGGTTGCGCCCATGCCGAAGCCGCAGTGGCCGCCGGCGATGACCGCGGCATCGTAGTCGCGTCCCATTATCTTGAAAGTGACGAACCATGCAAAGGCTGCCATGAACCCCACCTGCACCAAAAGGATGATCAGCATAGGCAGCGCGGTTCCGGCCAGTTCCACAAGGTTCAGGCTCATCATGGCCATCGTCAAAAAGAAGGCGAGCGACACAGAGGCGAGGAGGTCCACGATCTCGGATTGAATCCATCGCCAGCCCGCGAGGTCCAGGACGTTTCGCACGCAGACACCCAGGAGCATAGCGCCGATGTACACCGGGAAAGTGATGCCGGATTTCTGGATGAAGAAACTGGCCCACGCGCCCAGTTTGATGCATGCCAGGAGCAGCAAGAGATGGAGCAACACCGCTTTGCCGCCTGTGAAGAGCGCGCGCAGGTCGGCGAGGATTCCCGAAAGTCCGGTTTGGCCGGATTCGAGGTGGGTGGCGAGCGAAGCGGTGGATTGGAGTTTTCGTCGCTGGATGAGGCTGCCGCCGATGGGGCCGCCGAGCAAACCGCCGGCGACGAGGCCGAAGGTTGCGGCGGCGACGCCGATGACGGGAGCGGCTTCGAGGCCCGCTTTTGCGAACTCTCCCGCGAAACCGAGGGCTGTGCCGTGGCCGCCGGTCATGGTGGGGCTGCCGCAAATGAGGCCGAGCAACGGGGACTCTCCCATTGCCAGGGCCAAGCCGACCCCGATGCCGTTCTGTAGGACGGCGAGGATGCCTGCGATCAAAAGGAAGAGGAGCACCTGGAGGCTGCCTCGTTTGACCAGGAGCCAGCTTGCATTGAGACCGATGCAAGTGAAAAAGCCCACCAGGAAGGGCAGGTTCACCCCCTTGGCCGGGGTGGTGGCCCACTCCGGTTCGATGGTGGTGATCCACGTCCACCACGGTGCGGTGACAGTGGATTGGAACCTGGCCGGGCAGAGTCCGCTGACATTTCCCGCGAGGATGCACAGGGATACCGCCAGGCCGCCAACCACCGGAGCGGGGATGTTGAATCTTGAAAGCAGAGAGAATCGCCCGACCAGCCGCTCTCCGGCGATCAGAACAGGCAAAGCAAGAATGAATGCGAACCAGGCGGTGACCGTCACAAATTTTGTTTTATCGGGCAGCCGGGTGCTGTGTTGCTTGCGGCTGCGTGGCCGGCGCTTTCAGGACCTGGAGGCCGTGGCGGCGGCATTTTAGCACGGCGCAGTGTGCCTGCTTTGGTCCCGGCACTCAACCCTGATCGTCGCGCTTTTTCGTATTGAGTCCCCGTGGCGGCGCGCCAATACTTCGGTGGAATCAACAAAATCCCTTTTATGTGGACATGCCCAAAATGCGGGGAGCAACATGACGACCAATTCAGTTCCTGCTGGAAATGCGCCGGGGGGGAGGCGCCTGAGGCCGCCGGCGCTTTGCCGCCCGGGCAGCCGGCTGCCGATCCGATACGCTGTCCGCGTTGTCTGGCGAACCTTGATTTTGTCGGCACCAGGCGTTTCCATGAGGGCACGCGGTGGGGATTGATGGGAGAAATTGGGGAACTGTTCGTCAACCGGGAAAGTTTCGATGTTTATGTCTGTCCACGATGTGGCCGCGTGGAGTTTTTTGTGGATGGCATTGGCGAGGAGTTTCGGCCGAAATGAATTTGGACCCTTGAATGGTGAGGATTGCGGTCAGGCGCACGGGCCAAAGTGAACAGTGCGGCCGCGCCTTTCGTCCTCGTTTCATTTTGGGTTGGAAGAGATGAAACAGATTTGGAGATATCGTATCCTGCTCTGGCTCAGTCTGCTTTGCATGCCGGCGACGCTATTAACCGGTCTCTTTCTGCTGAACACTGTCAACCCAATGGCGATGGTCTTTCTGACAGACTTCCAAATCTCGAATGCATCGGGTGAGACCCTTCTGGTCACACCAGTGGGTACCGCGGGCAAGCGGGGGTATCGCCACACACTGCCCCTTTCGCTCTCGTCGTTCTTGAGCATTCCGTCGCCATTTGACCGCTCGTTTTCGCTGCGTGCCGGGCAGAGGCGCTCGTTCACTTATGATTGGGACGACATTCAGTTCTCGGAGATTCTTGTCATGCCTGCGGCGGGCGAACCGCGAGAGGTGGTGGTGGATTCCAGCCCGACGGAGAATCAGTACCGGCGGGCGTCCACCAACCATTTTGTGATCCCGCCGCTTGCCCAACTGCCGGTTGCAAGACCGGAAGTCAGAGCAGTGCTGAACCAACCGGACCGGGGCGTCAGGCTCTGGGGTATTGCCCTGTTTGGTTTGTTGCCGCCGATGGGCTTTGCATACTCGCTTTGCTTGAGACGGCGGCAGCGGCAGGCGTCCGAATCGTAGCCGAGCTTTGGAGCCGTGCGCAGCAGCCAGAGATGGAGGGGCGATTGAGGCTAGCAACGACGACGTTCCGTTTCAGGAATAGCAGCGGATCTCGAAGACGCGGGCTTCATCCGAGCCGTTGGTGGCGGTGATTTTGAGGCGGAGCGATCCGGCCTGAACCGGCTTGAAGATATGGCGGCGGAGCCTGTGGTAATTCCCGGTGACTTTCTCGATGCTTACCCACGGCTGCCCGGTGGCGGGCTGATAAAGGAGTTCATAATCTCGGACCGTTTCGGGCTGGGGGCCGCGAACCATTCTTGCGTTGTAACTGTCCTGGTGGGTGAGAGTGAGTGGACGGTGGAAGCCCGTATCGAAGGTAATTTGAACTTCACGAAGCGTTTGGGGCTCTTTCCATGAGAGATCGATCCATGCGCCGTCGGGGCCGAGTTGGCCGGCCCACTTGTTCTTGTATTCGCCCGGAACATCGCGAACAAAGCCATTGATGACGCTGGCCGGGTCCGTGTCGAACAGGCAGGGGGAGGACTCGGTTTCGGCCTTTCTTGCGAAATCGAGCGGGTCGGTATTTCGGGCGTCCCGGATCGTCTGGTCGTCGCGCAAGAGGATCTGCTGGAGGAGGGCGACCTTTTCCCTGTCGGAACTGAGCTGACGGGGGACGAGGTTGTTTTTGAGGCAGAAAGCGGCTGCGGCGCCGACTGCCTGGCCCATGACGGCGCAGGTGGCCATGACGCGGGTGCTGGTGAAGGCGACGTGCGTGGCGCTGTGATTGCGTCCGGCCATGAACAGGTTGTCGATATTGCGGCTGTGCAACGAGCGCAGGGGAATGTTGAAGACCAGCGGGGTGCGGATCTGGCGCGCGGGGCGCAGGTCCGAGTCGTCGAAGCCTCCGGGGGGATGATCATCCATGCTCCAACCGCCGATGCAGACGCCATCGTAGAGCGGGTCGCTATTGCCGGTGAGATCCTGCTCGCGGAGGACGTAATCGCCCTCGATGCGCCGGCTGCCGCGTTTTCCGGGCACCATACCGAGCCAGTCGAGCGCCCAGTTTGCGCTGGAAGGATGTTCGCCGGAGTTTTTGATGTAATCCCAAACGCCCAGGGCGATGCTGAGCAGCTCGAAGCGTATTTGCTCCTCGTCCCGGATGACATCGCGCATGCCGCCCCACTCGACCCACCAGTAACCGTACTCCCAGGATGAGATACGGCGCAGGCGGAGCATCTCTTTCTTGATGCGGCGCGCCCATGCGGGGGGGGTGAACGGCATGGGGCGTCCAAAATCGCGCGAAGTGAACAGGATGGAGCTGCCCAGCGTGTTTGAATCCGGTTTGTCGAGCGCGAGAGTTTCGCCGAATGCCTCTTTGGATTCGCGGCCTGTGCGGAGTTCGGCTCCAGCCTCCGCGGCCAGCCGGCAATCGCCCGTGCAATCGGCGTAGTAGCGGGCCTGAATACGGTGCAGCAGCTCCTGTTTGTCGCTGCGTGCCAGGGCGGTCTGGATCACGCCATTGCGCATCTCTGCGCCGCAGCAGGCGGTATCGAGCATCAGCGTGATATTCGGCTCGGATTTGATCTTGTCGTAGAGGAGCAAGTCCCACATTTCCCGGCTGCGCTGGGGGTTGTGCACGGCTTCCTCGAGGCGCAGTTCCTCGAGGATTCCGCCTTCGCGCCAGCCGGCCCGGCCGCCGCTCATGTCCGCGCCGACAATGTGCATTTTGACTTCGCTCGAGGAATTTCCACCCAAGCGCGAGCGATCCTGGACGAGGATCACCTTTGCCCCGTGACGCGCCGCCGCGAGCGCCGCGCAAACGCCTGCCATGCCGCCACCGGCAATCATCAGGTCGCACGAGTGATTGATCGTCACCATGCCCGTCAAGGCCTGGCTGGCGCTTTTTCCTGTGCCGGCGGGAGGCGGTGTTGGCGGGGCTTTCGGGCTTTCGGCGGCTTCCGCCCAGCCGGCCATGTTGATGAGGATGGAGGCTGAGGTGGAGGCGGCGGCCGTCCGGATAAAATCACGTCGCTTCATGGTCATGGATTCAGAATTCGCATTGCCCGAATGTCAATTTGCCGACGGCAATATGCGCAAAAAAGTCTCTCCCGCCAAGCCGTGGATTTGGGGATGGCGGCAGGGGGCCGTGGCGCAGCGGGTTTGGTGCTACTGCCTTTCGTATTCGCCCTTGCCTGTTTTTTTGAGGACGGTGAAGCCGGCCTTTTTCGCGTCGGAGATTGAGAGGGTTTTGGGCGAATTAAAGGTCGAGAGCACTTTGCGCACCGGCTTTTTGCAGGCGGGGCAATGCGTCAGGGGTTTGGCCGAAAGCGGGCGGCGGAGGGTGAACCTGCCGCCGCATATCTTGCAATCGCCTTCGCAGAGTTCGTACTCGTAAATGGGCATGGCCTGGGGGACAAGCGAGACTAGCTCTTTCCTTTCAAGAACGGTCCGAAAAGATCGATCGGAACCGGCAGGAACGTGGTCGTATTATGCTCGCTGGAGATTTCGCGCATGGTTTGCAGGAAGCGCAACTGGAGCGCAATCGGCTGTGCGCTCATCATGGTGGCCGCCTGCACCATTTTTTCCGCCGCCTGGAATTCGCCCTCAGCGTTCACGATTTTGGCGCGCCGCTCGCGTTCCGCCTCGGCTTGTTTTGCCATGGCGCGCTTCATGCCTTCGGGCAGCACCACATCCTTGACTTCCACCGAGGTCACCTTGATGCCCCAGGGATCTGTCTGCCGATCAATGATCTCCTGCAACGTCTGGTTGATCTTTTCGCGGTGGGACAGGAGGTCGTCGAGTTCGGCCTGTCCCAGCACGCTTCGGAGTGTGGTTTGAGAGATGAGCGAGGTGGCTTTCCAGAAATTTTCCACCTTGATCACCGCTTCCACGGGGTCCACCACGCGGAAATAAACGACCGCGTCCACGGTTACCGGCACGTTGTCGCGAGTCATGATTTCCTGGCGTTGGACATCAATGGTGACGACGCGCAAATCCATTTTGACCATTTTATCCACGACGGGGATGAGGAAGATGAGGCCGGGCCCTTTGGCTCCCTGGAGTTTGCCGAGGCGAAAGATGACGCCTCGCTCGTATTCTCGCAGGACGCGCATGGCCTGCGGCAGGATGACGGCTAGTACTACGGCCAGCGGAATGATCCAGGCCATGATTTTTGCATATTGTTCCGGCATTGTATCTCCTTCTGTTTATGTTTGTTTCGGTTTTACCTGCAATGTCAATCCTTTCACCCCCACAACCACCACTTGTTCATCTTTGGGGACGGGGACGGGGCTGACAGCGTTCCAGTATTCGCCTTCGATAAAAACCTTGCCGCTGGCGGCGTCGATTGGAGCGATGGCGCGGACGATCTGGCCGATCATTAACTCCTTGCCGGTGCGGACCGGGTTGAGCTGCGCTTTGAGGCCCGCGCCGACGACAAAGATGAAGAACGCGGCTGTGATCACCGTGGCCGGGATGATATAGGCCAGGGAGAGGCGGAAGGAGGGATCCGCCTTGTTAAAAAGCATGACCGAGCCCAGGAAGAAAGAGACGACGCCGCCGAAGGTGAGCACCCCGTGGGAGGAGGCAAAGATATCAGCGACGAAAAGCCCCAGCGCGATGATAATGAGAGCCAAACCGGCGATATTGACGGGAAGGACCGAAGCCATGTAGAGGGCGAGCACGAGGGAGATGGCGCCGACCACGCCCGGGACGATGGCGCCCGGATTGCTCAATTCGCCGATGATGCCGTAAATGGCGGCGAGCATCAGGATCATCATGACCTCCGGCCGCCACAGGATCTGGAAGAGGCGTTCCCTGAAGATTTGTGGAATCTCGAAAGGTTTTGCCCCGGCGGTTGAGAGTCTTTTCTCGCCGGCCTGGTGGCCGTCGATGGTTTCCAGGAGATCGGGAACATCTTTGGCCAGGTAGTCCACAACCTTGAGTTCCAGGGCCTTTTCCGAGGTGATGGATTCGCTTTTCACAACGGATGCCTTTGCCCACTCGACGTTGCGGCCGCGTTTTTCGGCGATGGCTTCGATGTAGCTGCTGGCAAAGTTTTCGAGCTTTTGCTTCATCACATCGTCCTGCTTTTCCGCGCCGCCGGCGCCTATGGACACCGGGTGCGCGGCTCCGATGCTGGTGTTTGGCGCCATGACGGCGACATCCGCGGCGAGGGTGATGAAGCAGCCGGCGCTGCCGGCGTTTGCGCCTGATGGGGCCACGTAAACGACGATGGGCACTGTTGAGGCGTAAAAAGCCTGGACGATCTGCTTGGTGGAATCGAGCAACCCGCCCGGGGTATCAAGCTGCACGATCAGGCATGCGGCGTTCCTGCTCTCGGCCACGCGAATTGCCCGGCTGATGTAGTCGGCAGTGGCCGGGCCGATCGCGCCATTAACACGGATCAGGCCGACCTCCGCGCCGGTGCTGCTGATCAGGAAACAAGGAACGCCCAGCAGCCAACCGAGCAGGAATTTCAGTGCTGCCTTCATAAGCGAGGCAAACATAAAGCATCATGGCGGGAAGGACAACTGTGGAACATGTGGGCGGCAACGAAAGTGCGCGCGCCGCGTCCTGTTAGAACCGGCATGTTTGAACTTGCGGAAGCGGCGTTCTCCGTGAATCCTGCGCCATAGCATTATGCCCAGAAAAGCGCTGATTACAGGGATCACCGGACAGGACGGGTCTTACCTTGCGGAACTGCTTTTGAGCAAGGGTTACGAAGTGCATGGCATTATTCGCCGCGCGAGCACATTCAACACCGGCCGGCTCGATCCGATTTACAATGATCCCCATTCCGAGAGCAGCCGGATGTTTCTGCACTATGGCGATCTTGGGGATGCCAGCGGGCTTGCGCGCCTGATCGGGAAGATTCAGCCCGAGGAGGTGTACAACCTTGCTGCGCAAAGCCATGTTCGTGTGAGCTTCGACACGCCCGAGTACACCAGCGACATTGTGGCGACAGGGACCGTTCGGCTGCTGGACGCCATCCGCGAGACGGGCATTCGACCGCGTTTTTACCAGGCATCATCGAGCGAAATGTTCGGCCTGGTCCGGGAGGTGCCGCAGTCGGAGAAGACGCCGTTTTACCCGCGCAGCCCGTATGGGTGCGCGAAAGTTTTCGCCTACTGGATCACAGTGAACTACCGCGAGTCCTACGGCATGCACGCCAGCAACGGGATCCTGTTCAATCACGAATCTCCGAGGCGCGGGGAAACTTTTGTGACGCGCAAGATCACGCGGGCGGTGGCGCATATTAAAGAGGGACTGCAGGAGAAGCTGTATTTGGGGAACCTGGATGCCCGGCGGGATTGGGGCTACGCGAAGGAATACGTGGAAGCCATGTGGCTCATGCTGCAGCAGGAAAAGGCGGATGACTATGTGATTGCCACGGGGGAGACGCACTCGGTCCGGGAGTTTCTCGAAGTTGCCTTTGGGCATGTGGGGCTGGATTGGAAGAAGCACGTGGAGATAGATCCGCGGTACTACCGTCCCGCGGAAGTGGATTTGCTGATCGGGGATGCCGGCAAAGCGAGGAAGCAGCTTGGCTGGGCGCCGAAGACCCGGTTCGAGGATCTGACGAAGTTGATGGTGGATGCGGACGTTGAACTGCTGCGCCGCCACAGGAGGGGCGAAATCCGCGTTGCGGGTTAAGAGACCCGGCCGCATCCGCGCCGGGGCGAGACTGGGGCCCGGACAGGCGTGCTTGCAGATTGTTGTGCTGTGCGCCGGCAGAACGGGGATGAGGCCATCCCCGCCCCTCACCCGTTGCCGCGCCGGAGAAAATCCTCGTAACTGAGTTTCAGGCCGGTTTCGAGGTCCACCTTTGGCCGCCAGCCGAGATTGAACAGGCGTGAGCTGTCCATGAGTTTGCGAGGTGTGCCATCCGGTTTGGTCGTGTCCCACTCGATTCCGCCCTTGTAGCCCACCGTGCGCGCGACAGTCTCGGCGAGAGCGCGGATGGTGAGTTCCGTTTGAGATCCCACATTGATGAACTGCTCCTCCGAGTAATTCTCGAGCAGGAACACGCATGCGGCGGCGAGGTCATCCGAGTACAAAAACTCCCGCAGCGGGCTGCCGGTGCCCCAGCAGGTGACCTTTTCTGCTCCGGTCTTTTTTGCCTCGTGAAACCGGCGGATGAGAGCGGGGAGGACGTGTGACCCCCGGGGATCGTAGTTGTCGTTTGGGCCGTACATATTTGTGGGCATGGCGCTGATGAAATCGCAGCCGTATTGGCGGCGGTACGCCTGGCACATTTTGATGCCGGCGATTTTGGCGATGGCGTACCACTCGTTTGTCGGCTCGAGCGGTCCGGTGAGCAGGTGCTCCTCTTTGAGGGGTTGCGGCGCCATTTTCGGATAGATGCAGGAACTGCCCAGGAACAGAAGCTTCTTTACGCCGGCTTTCCACGCGCCATGGATCAGGTGATTCTGAATCTGCAGGTTTTCGTAGATGAACTGCGCCGGCAGAGAGCTGTTTGCGAGAATGCCGCCAACCCTGGCTGCGGCGACGACGACATACTCGGGCCGTTGTTCCGCGTAAAACCGGTTCACGGCTGCCTCGTCGAGCAGGTTCAGCTCCGCGCGGGATCTTCCGACCAGATTCTCGAAGCCCTGCCGTTCGAGCTCGCGCCAGATCGCGCTGCCTACCAATCCCAAATGTCCGGCCACATAAACCCGGGAGCGCCTGTCGATTTTCATGCGGGAGTGTAGCGTGGCCTGGGGAGAATCCTCAAGCGAGTAAGGGACCGGAGTGACATATGGGTTTGGCCCGGGACGCTTTATATGGCTTGGGGTGCCTCTATTGAGAGACGAAACCTGTTACCCGCTTTCAGCACGGGCCTGGCCTGAGGACGGGTCGTCGGCAGTGGCAGGCAAATGGCGACAAAAAACCCCGCCCTTTCGAGGCGGGGTGAGAAAGTGATGCGGAAACCCGGGTTATGCCTGGCCTGCGCTGCCGAGCACGTTTTGAATCTTGTGCTTGTAGAGCGCCTTGAGCTGATCGCGGGCAGGTCCGAGATACTTGCGCGGATCAAACTCTGCCGGGCTATCGGCAAACACCTTGCGGATGGCAGCGGTCATTGCGATACGTCCGTCGCTGTCGATATTGATCTTGCACACAGCGGAGCTGGCGGCGCGGCGGAGCTGTGCCTCGGGAATGCCAACGGCGTCCTTGAGCTTGCCGCCGTGAGAGTTCACGACTTTGACGAGATCCGCGGGCACTGAAGAAGCGCCGTGCAGCACGATCGGGAAACCGGGAATGCGTTTTTCGATTTCTTCCAGGATCTCGAACTTCAACGGAGGCGGCACCAGCACGCCATCCGCGTTGCGGGTGCATTGCTCGGGTTTGAACTTGTTCGCGCCGTGCGATGTGCCGATGGAAATTGCGAGCGAATCCACACCGGTCTTTTTTACGAAATCTTCGACTTCCTCGGGGCGGGTGTAGGAGGAATGCTCGGCCACAACTTCGTCCTCGATGCCGGCGAGCACGCCCAGTTCGCCTTCGACGGAGACGTCGTATTTATGCGCGAAGTCCACCACCTGGCGGGTCAGTTCGACGTTTTTGTCATAAGGATGGTGCGAGCCGTCAATCATCACAGAGGAAAAGCCGGACTCGATGCAGGATTTGCACAGCTCGAAGGTGTCGCCATGATCGAGGTGAAGGACGATGGGGATGGCGAAGCCGAGTTCCTTGGCGTATTCGACGGCGCCCTGTGCCATGTAGCGCAACAGAGTTTGGTTCGCGTATTTGCGCGCGCCGCTGGACACCTGCAGAATGACCGGTGATTTGGTTTCAACGCAGGCTCCGATGATCGCCTGTAACTGCTCCATATTATTGAAGTTGAAAGCCGGAATGGCATAGCCGCCCTTCACTGCCTTTTGGAACAGCGCCTTCGAGTTTACCAGACCAAGTTCTTTGTAATGAATCATATTAGTATATTGGATTGCCGCGATTCGGGTGGGGTTCCATAGCCGAGGTCGGCCAATCCCGAGCATGATACCGGGGAAAAGGCGGATGGCAATAGAATTGAAGCATGGAGTCAATGAAAATTGAGAATTGAGAATTTGTTATTGGTAATTTCGTATCGCTGCGTGGTTGCCTTGCGGGCTTCGTGCGAGGGGGAGGTGGGGGGGCATTGGCGATAACAGATAACAGATTTTCAATTTTCAATTACCAATTAGAACCCAGCACCGTGCCTCGGGGCGGTGTTTTCTTTGGGGAATCATTGAGAATTGAGAATTGAGAATTGGTTATTGGTAATTAAAATGCCGATCCATGTTGCCGGAAGAACTTTCAGATCGGCTATGGGTGTTTGCTGCTCGTGCAGGCAAAGTGGTTGATGCCTTGCCCGAAACGCGTCTGGGCCGGCACGTGGCAAACCAGTTGGTGCGAAGCGGCACCGCAGCGGCACCCAACTACGACGAAGGTCGGGTGGGGGAAAGCCGCGCAGATTTTGTTCACAAGGTCAACATAGCGCTGAAAGAAATGGTCGAGACGCGCGGTTGGTTGAGATTCATTATCACTGCGCAACTGCTTCCGGCGAAACGGATTGAAGTGCTTCTTGAAGAGTGTGAACCGCTTTGCCGGATTTTGGGCAAATCCATAGCCACGGCAAAGGCAAACGGCCAGCGATCACGCCACGCTCGCTGAGAACCGATTGCCAACAAGGGGAAGCTTCCTGGCAATAACAGATAACAAATTTTCAATTTTCAATTACCGATAGAACCAAAGATCGTCGGAGAACAGATGCCTCGATCATTGAGAATTGTTTGTTGGAGATTTGGGGAGGCATGATGGTGCTTGATTTAGAACAACCCTCTTGCGCAAGTTACAGGAACAATGGCGGTGGAGAGCGGAACTCAAAGCAGCCAGGCGTGGCAACCGATGACGCCGGGTGGAGCGGCGGCGTTTGGCGCGGCCTCGTGGGGGCGGCTGGGCATTTTTCTGGCGTTGTTCGGCGCTTTTATTGCGCTGGGTGTGGTTTGGTTGGTTCATACCGCGGTTTTTCCAGTGATCGGGGAAGGTGTGAAGAAACTGCCGGCTAGCGGCAGAGTGAGCGCGGGGGCGCTGGCGTGGTCTGCCGGGTCGCCGGTGCTTTTGGCTGAGGGGCGAGTCATTGCGTTTGCGGTGGATCTCGAACACACCGGTGCGGTGCATGTGCCTTCGGACCTTTTTGTTCAGTTCGGGCGGAATACATGGCGAATCTCCTCGATTGCGGGTTTTGCCGAGTGGCCGTACCGGCGCGATGTGTTGATGGAGTTTAATCGTCCCGTTCTCGAACCGTGGTGGGGGGCGTGGCGTGTGCCGATATTGTGGCTTGTGTTTTTGGGAGCGATGCTGTTGCTCATGGCCTGGTGGGTGGTGCAGGCCACATTGTATTTGCCGATCGCGTTGCTCCTGGCGTTTTACACTGACAGGGCTGCGAAAATTGCCGCCATGTGGCGGGTGTGCGCGGCGGCGATACTGCCGGCAAGCCTCATGGTTTATCTCGGGATTGTGCTGTATGGCGGAGCGATGATCAGTCTTGTTACCTTTTGTCTCCTGGTGGCGGGGCATGTTCCCCTGGGCATTGCGTTTGTGGTTGCGGCCACCCTGGCGCTGCCTCGCGAGAAGGGGCTGCATGGCAGTTCAAAAAACCCTTTTTCCGGCCGAAAAAGCGACGAGTAGGGTTACAGATCGGCCGCGAAAGCAAACAGACGCCGATATTCTTCGAGGATGGTGACCAGGGCTGTATGGAAGGCCTCGACCTGCAGGAGCATCGGCGCGTGGTGCGGCGTTTCCAGGACAATCTCAAACGGCACGGGGCTGACCTCCGGCGGCGCGGCCAGGATGCCCTCGTATTGCTCGAAGATGATGCCGTCGCGGGCTGCGAACCCGTCAATGGTGGCGTTGACGTTTTTCGGGATCATCCGGCCCGCAGCGTTGAGCGCCGGGCGGAGCAGGTTTTCCGTCAACACATGGCCGCGAACGAAGCCGTACATCCCATTGCTGGTATCGTCCGAGTGAAGCTGGAGAAGCCCGTGGAAGTGGCGTGACTTCAGCTCCCTCTCGAGGAGTTGCACCTCGGGTTCAGGGGAGTTTTTCCAGAATTCCCGGTTCAGATCCTTTCCGGAGCGACTGTTGCGGCAGTTCATTTCGTAACCGAACGGGTTGCAGACGGGATAGACGTGGATGACGAAGTATTCCGCCAGGGCCGGTTCGGCGGAGATGCGTTTCAGGAACTCGCAAGCCGCCAGCGCGCCCGCCGGTTCATCGCCGTGAATGGCGGCAAACACGCCGATCCGGATTGCATCCTCGCTGTTCGAGCCGGAAAACCGGAAGCGCCAGAACGGGACGGCGCCGGAGGATCCGGAAACCTCACCCGCGACTTCCGCATGAACGTTGGGGAGCGCGGACAAGGGCTCGACCAAGGCCGCGACGTTGCGCCGCCCATGTGTGTTCAGCGCGAGGACCTTGTTGATTTCGGCTTCCGTCATGCGCGCGGAGGATACAGGTCTTTTGGAAGGATTTCCACCACCTCTGTTTCCGCGGCGCTTGCGCGCGACGTGAATCTGCCTTCGCCACGGGCGCTGCGTGCCGCTTGCCACCCATGCGCCGGGTTTGTAAGCTACGGCATCATATGTCAGCCAAAATGAAGAAGGAATTCTTTCCGGGAATTTCAAAAATTCAATTTGAAGGACCACGGAGCAGGAATCCCCTGGCGTTCAAGCATTACAATCCCGAGGAGGTTGTGGATGGCAAAACCATGAGGGACCATCTCCGCTTTTCGGTAACCTATTGGCACAGCATCCGCGGACAACTTGCGGACATGTTCGGCAGCGGCACAGCCGTGCGGCCTTGGGAGGACGGAACGAACTCGATGAAGATGGCGGAGACGCGCGTGCGGGTCGCTTTCGAGTTTATTGACAAACTTGGCGCGCCTTTTTACGCGTTTCATGATCGCGACGTTGCGCCCGAGGGAGCGAGTTTGCGGGAGACGAATGCGAATCTCGACCGGATTGTCCGCATCCTCAAGGAGGAACAGCAGCGCACCGGGGTGCGGCTTTTGTGGGGGACGGCCTGCCTGTTTGCGCATCCGCGATTTGTGCATGGCGCGGCGACGAGCTGCAACGCGGACGTATTTGCCTACGCCGCCGCCCAGGTGAAGAAGGCAATCGAGGTTACGCATCTGCTTGGGGGAGAAGGCTACGTTTTCTGGGGCGGGCGCGAAGGCTACAGCACGCTGTGGAACACGGACATCGAGCGGGAACTGGAACATCTGGCCAAGTTCCTGCACATGGCCGTGGCGCACAGGAAGAGTATCGGCTTCAAGGGCCAGTTTTACATCGAGCCCAAGCCGAAAGAGCCCACCAAGCATCAGTACGACTCGGACGCCGCGGCGTGCCTGAACTTTCTGCGCGAGTTTGGGTTGAAGGATCATCTGAAGCTGAACCTTGAGACCAACCACGCGACCCTTGCGGGGCACACGATGCAGCACGAGATGGAAGTGGCGATCGCCGCGGATGCCCTCGGCTCGATTGACGCGAACACCGGCGATCTGCTGCTGGGCTGGGACACGGACCAGTTTCCGACGAATGTTTACCTCACCACCGAGATGATGCTCGGCATTCTTAAAATGGGCGGGTTCAGCACGGGCGGCACGAACTTCGATGCGAAGGTGCGCCGTGAAAGCTTCGAGCCCGTGGATCTCTTTCACGCGCACATCGGGGGTATGGACGCCTTTGCGCGCGGGTTGAAGATCGCTTCGGCCATTCGCAAGGACGGGCGGCTCGCCGGGTTCGTGAAATCCCGCTACAGTTCGTGGGACACCGGGATTGGCGCGGACATTGAGAAGGGCAAAGTCGGGTTCAAACAACTCGAAGCCTACATGCTCAAGAAAGGCGATATTACGCCCAATACAAGCGGCCGGCAGGAATTTCTCGAGAACCTGATCAACGAATTTATCTAGGCGCGCTGAACTCGCAGCCGGAGCCTGCCGCCCGGCTGCCATGAACTCCGGGGTGTTAACCAAATGAAACTTTTGTCCGACTGTCTCCTTTACGCGTTTGTGGATACCGTTTACCTGCATGGCAGGGGGCCGGCGGAAGTCGCGCGCAGTCTCTGTGAAGGCGGCGCCGATATCATCCAGCTTCGCGCCAAGGACCTTGCGGCGGAGCGTGTGCGTGAGATGGCCGGAGAAATCCTCCGCGTCACACGGCCGGCGGGCGTGGCCCTCGTTATCAACGATCACTTGCAGGTGGCCATTCAAACGGGGGCGGAATACTGCCATCTGGGTCAGGAGGATTTTTTTGATGCGGGCCATCGCCACACCTCGGAGCTTCGGCCTTCGGGCGGGAATTTGGGCATTGGACTGAGCACACATGCGCCGGCGCAGGCGCTTCGGGCTGTTGAGGCGGGCGCGGATTATCTCGGCATTGGCCCGCTGTTTGCCACCGGCACAAAACCCACGGCCCGGCCTGTGACGCTTGAATACGCGCGCTGGGCAGCGGCGAATGTGCGCATCCCGTGGTTTGCGATCGGGGGTATCAACCTTGAAAACCTGGACCAGGTGCTTGCCGCAGGGGTGAAGCGGATCTGTGTTGTCTCGGCCATTCTGAATCCGCAGGACATCCGGGCGGCCACGCGCGCGTTCAAGGAGCGGCTCGTGGCGGCGCAGAAGTGACCGGTGCGGCGCGCCGCTTGTTTTTCGGAACAGACGTTCACCATCGAACAATAAACAGCAGCCACACGATGAGCAGCATCGGCAGCATGAAGGGCAGGGTGAAAGCCCAGATGTAGCGGAGGAAGCCGGGCGCGTGAGCTTTCTGGTGGTCTGCGATGGATTTGACCATGAAGTTTGGACCGTTGCCGATGTAAGTGCAGGCGCCGAAAAACACCGAGCCCACGCTGATCGCCACCAGGCAGTCCCGGAATCCCGGCTCCTTCAGCAAGGCCGCGATCTGCGCCTTTTCCGCAAGCGACGGGTTTCCAAACGACCCGAGGGCGGCGCTCAGAAAGCTCAGGTAGGTAGGCGCGTTGTCCAGGCAACTGGATAGAGTGCCGGCGCCCCAGTAAAACAGGCTCGGGTTCGGGTCCGCCAGGCGGGCGGCGTTTGCCTGAAGCCAATCCAGCGCGGGAATCATCGTCACAAAAATGCCGATGAATAGAAATGCCACCTCGCGGATGGGGTGAAAGTTGAAGTGGTTTGCGTCATGGACCTGTTTTCGCGTGGTGAGATACGAGGCCGCGGACGCCGCCAGCATGATCCCCTCGCGCAGAAAAATGGGATGATTGATGAACACCGCGCCCAGGATCGCGGCGAGCCAGACCAGGTTCCACAACCCTTCGAACTTCCACGTGTCCGGCGGCTCAGCGACCTCTTCTCGGACCTTTTTGGGCGCCTTGCGGTAGTTGCGGGTGTCCACGATCCAGAACATCAGCAGCAACAGTCCGACCCCTGCGGCCCACATTGGCCAGCAGTGCTGCGCCACCCACCAGAACGGCACCCCCTTTAAATAGCCCAGGAATAACGGCGGATCGCCGATCGGCGTCAGGCAGCCTCCCACGTTCGACACGATGAAAATGAAAAAGACCACGTGATGGGCTGTCAGCCGGTACTTATTCATCCGCAGCCAGGGGCGGATGAGCAACATGGAGGCGCCCGTGGTGCCCAAAAGGTTCGAGATAACGGCGCCGATGAACAAGAGGACTGTGTTTGCCCGCGGCGTTGCCTCGCCTTTCACGTTGATATGTATTCCTCCTGAAACAACGAAGAGCGAGCCGATCAGCACAATGAAGCTGACGTATTCGTGTCCCACCTCGAGCAGCCGATGCGTGGCCCGCAACGCCACGGCATAGTACACGAACGTGACAGATCCCAGGCCGATTGCCACTTTCGGGTAATGTTTCTGCCACAGACCCGCGGACACCAGCGGTCCCAACGCGATTGCTCCCAGCAGCAGGAGGAATGGCGTGATCATCCACGGATTGGGAATCAGAACCTCAGGTCCCATTAAACGAAACTACGGAACACCCGCAATGCGCGCACGAACAAACTTCAGAAAAAAACTCTCTGGCTGGGTACAGCAGCAGGAGGAATGCTCGGGCGAGTGGATTGATTCAACAATTGAATTCTTGGCAACCGGGCAAAGCGGCTGCACAGTCTCCGAATGGCATTGATCAAGCTGAACCGAATCAATAAAGGCGGCGAAATCATCGTGAACAGCAGTCACATCCTCTTTGTTGAGATCGAGGCGAAAGTGACCACGGTGCACATGACACATAACCTGCTCTTTTCAGTGGTGGAGCAGCCGGAATACATTCTCGAACAGATCGAGAGCAGCAATCGGGACCGAAAGGCGCCGTAGTTCCGGCGCGGGGCCGCGAAGTTTACTTTTCGTGCGCCGGGGCAAAACCGGGGCGCGGCTTGATGACATCGCGAGTGGCCTCTGCCTTGATGACGCCGTTTGGCTCGAACCAGAGCCGGTCGAGGGCGAGGAAACGGTGGAAGCTCTGATTATCCTCCCATTTCTGGTGGTACACGAGCCATAGCTGGCTATCCGGCCCCTCGATGACACAATGGTGTCCGGGTCCGAGAACGTTCTTGTGCCGTTTTACAATCGGGTTTCCCGGGTGTTTCCTGAACGGACCCAGCGGCGAGCTTGCGGTGGCGTAGCCGATGCCGTAGTTCGGGGAGTCGGCCCCGGTGCCGGAATACATCAGGTAGTAGGTGGCGCCGCGTTTGAGCACAAACGGCCCTTCCGTGACATTGCCGCTTTTCATCTCCCAGGGTTCAGTCGGTTCAATGACCTTTCTGGGAGTGCCGGTCTTCTCGACCGGGTCTTTCATGCATTGCACCATGATCTTGAAACCGCCATCGAGGTCCACGTAGTAAAGGTAATACTTTGCGTCCTCCTCGAACATGTGGGCGTCGATGGCGATGTTGGCGAGGACGCCGCGGTCTTTGAAGGGCCCCATCGGGGAGGCGGCTTCCGCAACGCCGATCACTTTCTCGAGAGGTTTCCGGGAGCGGTTCTGCAGGTTGGCCGTGTAGTAAAGGTAATAATTGCCGCTGCCTTTTAGATCGTGAAAAACATCCGGCGCCCAGATGCCGCCACGCGGATCGGTGAAAACACTGCCTTTGTTCTCCCAGTCAACGAGGTTTGTTGAGGTATAAACGTCGTAGCCCCGGGTGTGAGTGGTGGCATAGAGGTAGTAGGTGCCACCCACGCGAATGACGTGGGGATCGGCCATCTCGACCTTCGGGAGCAGCGGGTTGCTGTAGGTGGCGTCTGAATTGGCAGCCGCCAGCGGTCCGGCAGAGAGGGCCGCCAGGGCCAGGAACGCGGCCAGACGGAATCTGGCGCGATTAGGCAGTGTTTCAATCATGCTTTTTTAGACGAAGGGAAGAGCAAAAAATTCGGCGAAATTACAGGCCGGCCCACCCCGGGTTTTCCATAAACGCATAGCATAGCATATGGCAGATGCCCATTTGGGCATCCTCCACCCGTCCGTAGTGAGTGTCGTTGATGACGACTGCGTGCTCGGCGATTTCCGCCATGCGGCCGCGTTTGGCGCCGACGAGCGCAATGGTTCGCAGCCCGTTGGCGGCGGCCCACTCCAGGGCGTTCACGCAGTTGGGCGAGTTGCCGCTGACGCTCAGGGATATGGCGATATCTCCCGGCTGCCCGTAGTTTTTGAGCTGCCCGACGAATATCTGGTCGTATGCGTAGTCGTTGGCCAGCGCGGTCATCCAGCTTACGTTGTCGTTGAGAGAAATCACCCGGAACCGCCGGCCGACCTTGTCCGAGGCGCCTTTGCCGAGGTCCGTGGCAAAGTGCGAGGCATTGGCTGCGCTGCCGCCGTTGCCGAAAACAAAGATCTGTCTGTCTTCTTTGAGGGCATCCCTCAAAATGCCGATCATCTCCGCCACCTGGTCCACGGGAATGGACTGGTGGGCTGCCTGCTGAGCCTTGATGTAACTGGAAATCCAATTCTTCACGGGGTAATTGTGCATCAGGACCCGGAGAATGTCAGGAAATAAAATGGTGAAGCGCGGGGCCAACAGGGATGATTGCCGACCTGTGTGCCTGCAGGCAGTATGGATCGCGAAACGCATATGGAACAGGTTACGAGAATCGGCCGCGGCATGCGTCCGCTCCTAAGATTGGCGCTTCCAGCGGCTTGCGTATGGGCGTGGCGCCAGGAGGTGGTGATTCTCCGCAGGGGTGTGGCTCTGGACGCGGCGCAGGCGCGCACGGCTCGATCCATGGGGATTGCCCATCCCGAACGTATCCGGTTGTTGCGGGTGGAGGTTGTTCCGCCGCTCAGCCGGCTATTGCGTGCCATTGGCGGCCGGTTGGGGATTGTCTCTGATGCGACGATCGGGATGACGCTGCGCTATGGCATTTTCATCCAGTCGGAACATCGGCAGGACCGGCGGTTGCTGGTTCATGAAATGGCGCACGTTGCCCAATATGAGCGGCTCGGTGGATTCCGGGGATTTCTTTCGGCCTATATCGCGGAATGCATTGATCCGGGCTATCCGCATGGTCCGCTGGAATGCGAAGCTCGAAGGGCGGAGCTTGGTCACTGCTGATGGCGTGAAATCAGATTGCAGGCCTGCTCGAAGCAGTTCCCGAAAGGGTCCAGCCAATGAATCCGGTGGTCGCGTTTGAACCAGGTGAGCTGCCTTTTTGCGAACTGACGAATGGCGGTTGCCAGTTGGGTGCGCAATGCATCGGCACTTGCTATTTCGCCGCGGAGGTAGCGGGTGATGTAGCGGTACTCGAGCCCCAGGCTATCGAGCCGGGCATCGGACACGCCACTGGAACGGATTGCTGCGACTTCCTCGATCATGCCCTCTTCGAGCCGCGTCCTGAGGCGCGATTCAATCCTCTCCTTTAGGGTTTCGCCGGGCCAGGTCAGCCCGAGTTGGAGGCAGTCGTATCGGGGCGAGCTTTTTTGCGCGCTGGAATGCTGCCGGCCTGCGGTGGCAATCTCGATTGCGCGGACCAGGCGGCGCGGGTTGCTCTTGTCAATGCGGCCGGCAGCCTGCGGATCAGCCTGTTCGAGCCGGCGGACGAGTTCGGGCACAGGCAAGAGATCGAGTTCCGCCCGCAAAGCGGTGTTGGGAGGCACATCCACAAGCTCGTAGCCATCCACGATCGCGCTAATGTAGAGGCCCGTGCCCCCGACGAGGAAGGGCAGTCTGCCGGCGCTGGCGATCGCATCTATGGCGGCAAAGGCGGCCCGCTGATACTGAGCCAGGGAGTAGTTCTCGCTCACATCTGCGACGTCAATCAGGTGATGCTTCACCAGGGCGGCCTGGGCCGGTGTGATCTTGCCGGTGCCGAGATCGAGCCCGCGATAGACCTGGCGCGAATCCGCGGAGACGATTTCGCCCTTGAAATGCTCCGCGAGGCGAATGCCGAGATCGCTCTTTCCCGAGGCGTTTGTGCCAAGCAGAACAATAAGTTTTTGCATTGTATCTACGGCTCCGTGTTGGGCGATGGCTCACTCGTTTTGCTCATTCTGTGTCCTCATGGTAATGGTGAGGAGCCGACTTCGAAAGTGGCAAGGCATGCCTGTGCGCGGGAGGGGTCGTTCAGGGCCAGGGCGCCCTGGCGGATACGGCGCGGTTCCCCTTCGAACCGGAGGGGGAGGTGCTCCCGGAGGTGGCGGACGAAAGAGGGGAAATCCGTGAAGCCGCTTTCGCGGATCTGAGCCCGGCCCAGCAATCGGAATACGCCACAGCTCTTTTGGTCCGCATGTTTTGCCAGTTCGAAGGTCAGGCGCCCCATGGTCTGGCGGGGATTGATCTCGACCACCGGCTTGAGCCGTCGCGCGCCGTCGGCTGTGCGATACACAAAGGCGTCGATGCTGACCGGGCCGGTGAAGCCGGCGTGGCGCAGCTCGACTTCGAGCATGGCGAACAGCTCGCTGTAAAACTTCGCGACCTGGCCGGCAATCTCCGGAGATGAGCCGAGCAGACCGGCCACCTTCGAGAGGAGCTGTTCATCCCGTCCCGGCTCGACCCAGTTGGCCTGAAATTGCCCGCGGAGATCGGTCTGCAGACCGGTGTAGCCGCACAGGCTCAAACCGTCAGGACCCATTTCGAGCTGCGCGGAGAAATCCAGCTCGCGCTCCTGCCAGCGTTCGACCACCAGTTCGCGGCCATTGACGCAGGCGCGCGCGATCCACTGGCGCTGCTGCGGCGGGATTTCCGGCTCCCAGAGGCGCAGGGCGTTGTTGCCGGCGAGTCCGTGCGCTTCCTTCACCACGACCCGATGGTGGCCGCGGCTGCGAATGGAGTCTGCCGCTTCGAGGGCAGCCTTTGCTGTGTCCACAATCACCCCGGCCTCGTCCTCCGGGCACAGCCAGGCCTGCCGGTGTGCCGTCCCAGCCAGGCACATTCGGAGGAAATTGGCGCTCCATGCCTTCGAATAAAGCTGGCGGATGCGCTCGTTGAAGCGGCCGGGGCCGCCTTCCGCCCGATCGAACAGCGGCTCAAGCAGATCCACACTGTCCGGCGCCCACGCCCAAGGGCGCAAGGCGCCGAGTTTTTGCTGAAAGATCTGCGCCTCGATATCGATCCGCCCGCTCTTGAGTTCTGCAAATTGCGGTGGCGGGAATCCCGCTTCGCGCAGAGTTTCCAGGAATGCGTTGGAGGGTCGTTCCGGCACCAGGACGATGTCGCCGGGCCCACAAAGGAATTGTGGGAGATTGGCCAGGTCTGCGGCGAGCAATGCCTGGTGTTTTACCGGGGTGAAGGCTTTGCCAAGGGCGATGAAAGCCTCGGCAAACGGATTGAATACCAGAACGCTGGGAGCGGATTTATTGAGCAAATCTCCAGGTTCCATGCCGGGCGAGCGTATCGAAAGCCGGCTCATGGCGCCAGTCAGGACACCGCAACCGGAGCCGGCGGATTAGCGTCTGTTGGCGGCCTTGGTGTTGCGAGGCTTCAAATGCGTGTCGAAGAACTCTTCAGCGACTGTTCTCGCCTGCTCGGCGTAACGATGGCCCAGACCGTGATTGAACCAGCCCAGGTTTTGCGGAGCGCCCAGGAGCTTGTAAACGGGCAGTGCTGCCTGGATGTAAGCCCAACTCCGGTCGTTGTCGGCCGAGTTTCCTGCCAGGAGCAGAAATGGCCGTGGAGCGATCATGCCCAGGAGTTCGTGATTATCCCGCCCGAACCCGGGCTCATTGATGTGCGGTCCGAAATACCATACCTGGTCGTAATTGCTGAAGCTCAGCCCCACCCCGCCTTCACTGGATACCGTGCATTTGACGCGCGGGTCATAAGCCGCCACATAAATCACCTCTTTGGCGCCGAGCGAATGGCCGAAAATGCCCACCCGCTTGTGGTCCACGCCGGGCAGCTTCTCCATGAAGTCCATCGCCCGGATGCCATCCCATGTCATGCGCGTCATGCTTTGCCAGGCGGGATGCCGTTGTTTCATCCATCGCGCGCAGGCTTCCCAAATGCGCTCTTTATTCTTTTGAAACCCCGGTGGCAGTTCGGAATAAATGAAACAGCGGGGCGCCAGCACCACGTAACCACGCTGAACATATTGGACAGCCTGCGCCCGTTCCGGTTCGTCGCCTTCGATTCCGACCGCGCGCGCGAAGTGATTCGAGTAGGTGGGATGAAACAGGATGATGCCGGGCAGCTTGCCTGTCATGTTCTTGGGTTCCAGGAGCATGGCGTCAATCCTCACACCTTCTTCGATTTGGTACGTCACCTTTTGCCGGGTGAACGTGCCCAGGTCCTCTTTGGCGAGGAACTGCGGCGCCAGGGGGACTTTGTTCGTGGGCAATTCGCCCAGCACTTTTTCCCACTCCGCCCGCAATTCCGCGCAACGGGCCTGCCAGTCGGCCCGTGTTTTCACCGGCTGCCCGCTCTTGTTCGACATCAGGGAAGTCAAACGAGGCATATTTGTGGGCATTACAGAGGGTGGTTGGAGCAGGTTCGGCATGGGATTGGCCCAGGAAAGTGCTGTGCCAAGCAGGAAAAAGGCAGAGATTCGCGAAAACATCATCGCGTATCTATATAGGTGGAGAGAGCCGTGGAGGCAATCCGGTTTTCAAATTGCCGTGTTGGTCTGTGGCGGAAACGAGGCGTGGCGGGGGCGGAATTGAACGGTGTCCGCTGACTATTCTTTCGTTCAGCTTTTAGAACGCAAGCCTCTCTACGACACTTGGATTCTTAATTCTCCTGACGATTTCGCACTCAATAGGCAAATTCAAGACCAGTTTTCCGCTATTTCCCAGAATGTTCCTGCGCGCTCAAAACTATCCCTCCAGGATTCCTTCAGAATCATTTTACTGGAGGTAATGCCAGAGGCAGTTTTTGGTTTGGTACTGTAGGTAGCACGATCGGACACAAATAAATATTCCTTGTTTTTCGGATTTGCGGCGGAAAGACGTGAATGCTCGTGCCACAACGCAAACATTCCTGCGACCAGCCGCGCACCGAGCTTCACCGCCGCAAATCCGAAAAACAAAGGCGGGGTGAGGACGGGGTTTTCTACCAACAGTACAAAACCGAAGTCGTGCATGGTTGTTAAGATGTAATCGGCAGGCGGGCGCTATGCGGTTCACGCAAATTCAGCAAACCATCAAACCATGGCGGCAATTCTCAGCCATGGTCGTGAACGGCATCGCGGTCTGTTCGTTAATCAGCGGCGTCTCTAATGAAGGCTCGCGTCTTTAGGACAGCAGTGGTCAGGGGTTCTGATTGCGCGAGCCACAATCCGTATGCCCGCGTCCGATCGCTACACTGTTTCGCCAGCCCGTCGAAGCAGGATCTCCACCTGGCTGACGAGTCGCGGCAGGTGCGTGGAAACTATTCCCCAGACAATTGCATCGTCAACGGAGTCGTACCCGTGGATGATCCTGTTCCGAAAAGACACAACTCTCGGTAGTTCGGCAATTAGGTCGGCAGTTGCAGCATCCATTTCGGACAAACGGTTCAATGCTTCCCCAATGATCTCGAATTCCCTTTCGACAGCGCGCCGGAATATGCGGTCTGATTCGTATTGCGAATAGGTTCGCCCGATGCACCAGCCTTGGATGCTTCGACCGGAATCTATTACATCAAACAGGAGCTTCTTGGTCGCGTCGTTCATAGACCAACTGGCGAGAGGCCTCCAATTCGCGCCGGAAAAAAGGGTTTCGCACAGATTGCTCGGTTACGAGATCTACCCTCCGATTGAAGAGCCGCTCTAGCGCTTCGGCAAAATCCAGCACACGATTGGCATACTCACCGCTGGGGCTCCGGTCTGAAAAGGCCACGAGGAAATCAAGATCGCTGCTTTCGGGCCGAAAGGCGCCAGTTGCCGCCGAACCAAATAAATCAAGCCGCCGCACACCGTAACTCTCGCAGAGAGTCAGCAGTTCCCGCATTTTTTCCGCAATCAGTGCAGTCATGGCTCAAGAATCATACACGACGCAGAGTTCTCGGGCTACTACGATTGAGGAATGTTTTGTTGAGCCGATAACGGCCCCGGGACGGTGAAACGATTTTGCCTTCTTTCTTGAGAACGCCCAGCGATTGATTAACCGAAGCACTCGAAACTTCCCGGTCCTTGAGCTTGGCGACTTTTGCTTTGATTGTGGAGATATCCTGTTCGCCCCCTTCGAGAGCTTTGAGAATCGCATCAGGTGTGGAAATCGAAGCCCGACCTTTCGTTATGGTTGATTTCGGTTCTACTCGTAATCCGAAGGCGGCCACATGTTCTGAGATAGGGGCTTCGGACAGAACCGCCGTTTCTCCGAGTTCAACCAGAAAATTGTAAGTTGCCAGCGCCTTCTCCAGTTCGTGGGCAAGTTGGGCCTTGAGATTCTCCTTTTCCTTGGAAATAAGCTCCTGGAGATTCTTGATTCTTGAGACTGGATCGGCATGCAATTCGCCAGAATCCACTTCCGGGGAGCCCGCTGATTTCGATTGATTCATAAAAAGTAGAAACCGGTTGTTATTACATGAACGGAGTTCTCAATGAACGAGGTCGAAGGTTAGACGTTGGAGACCTCATGTCAATCCTGCCCGAAGGCAAAAGAATATAAACCCGGGATGCCTCCTCTTTCAGTGGACCATAATCAAATCATCATACGCAATGGACATTACCTGCTGGCCAATCGGGGTAGTGAGTACTCGGAAGGCAATGTAAAAGAGGCGCTCAGGAAGTTTCGTGAGGAAACTGCACCTGGTCCAATGGGCAATTCTGGCACTCAACCGTACCTGAACTTGGTTTATCAAGAACATCACCATCCTTCACCCGTCTCCTGGGAGTCCGGCCGCCGCTACATGACAAGGGCAGGATTCCGCGTGCGCAGTAAAGCTGAGAAAATGATTGCCGACTACTTGAGGGACGCTGAAATTGATTTTAAATACGAACCAGTACTTGATGTTCGCGGAATTCGAATGAGGCCCGATTTTTTTCTCTCGGCATATAATCTTCCTTACGAGCATTTTGGAATTAACAACCGCGCTTACCTTTCTCAGGCTGAAAGAAAAATAGGAATCTATTATGGCGCGGGTGACTTGCGGTCCTCAATAAAGAAGATCCCGCTGGCGGGTCGGAAGAGACGATACTGTAGTTTCATTGGTATTCTCATGGTTATTGAGGATACCAAGCGGAGGGTTGTGAGCGTTCTGTAGAGTCAGAGCCGAGCGCAGGGATACTGCCGGAATAGTGCAGGAACGCCAAATTCACTGGAGCTTTTACTGGAGCTCCGAGCC
>CAYNZC010000043.1:31206-32101 GCA_964401575.1 uncultured Verrucomicrobiota bacterium | reverse complement strand
CAAGGCAGTTCTGCCGCGCTTTTTACCACACGGTAATTGACACCCAAGGCATCTTTAAAACGCCAAATTGCGCAGGTCAACTGCGAATCGTTCGTGCCGCATTGATTGCCGCGACAATTCCCTCTTTCTCCTGCTGCTCGAAATGCCACCAATTCGTGCTCCAAACTCGATGGACACGCCAGCCGAGCTTCTCTAAAACTCGCTGCCTCGCGCGGTCTCGTGTTCGTGCAACAAGGGAACTGTGGTAGGCCGCACCGTCGCATTCAACGGCGAGAATGTTTTTGCCACGCTCCTTAATGATGATGTCGAGTCGGAAATTGCCAGCGCCGTATTGGCATTCGATGTCGTAGCCTTCGTTCTCCAGAAACTCGACAACCTGTTCCTCAAACGGCGATTCACAATAGACGATGTTTGAAACGCCATCGTTCTTGCGCTCAAATCGTTTGCTGCCAATTCCGAACGTGCGCGCTAGGTCGGTGTTCTCCAACTCAGCGAGGAAATCTCTAAGGCAACGAAATCCCCGGCTTTGCGCGCCTGTCGCTTCCAAGTCGGCAACCTTCAGCGACGAGACAACAATCAGGCCACTACGAGAACGAGTGATGGCCACATTAAGTCGGCGTTCGCCGCCGCTCTTGTTCAGCGGTCCAAGCACGGATGCATTGAATTGCCCACTGGCATTTTTCCCATAAGTCAGGCTCAAAAGGATTCGGTCCATTTCGTCGCCTTGCACAGTTTCAAGATTTCGCAGAAAGAATTTTGACTCGTCAGCGCAGAAAGCGCGAATTTGGTCCGACGCGAAAATGAGTTGTTCGTCAATCAATTCCATACATTTAAAATGCTTTTTTGGGCATTTGCAATAATTGCGAATTATCCAAAACTATCATTGGACTAATGA
>CAYNZC010000043.1:0-31196 GCA_964401575.1 uncultured Verrucomicrobiota bacterium | reverse complement strand
GCGATTTGTCAGGATGCTCGCGGACGTGTAATTCAATGAGTTTTACGACTTCTTGCGCCTCCGTCGGATTGTTTCGTTGGCCGGATTCCAAATAAATCGCCTTGGGAAGATAGTGCAGCCGCCGACCAATCCCGCTGACGTGCGCGGGCGGATACATTTCGAGTTTTCCGCCGTAAAACCAATTATTCGAGAAGGCGATGAGGTCGGGCGTTTCGCTGCGGTAGTGGGACATCAACATGACCTGCGTCTTGTCTTCCTCAAATACACCGCCGAATTCCTCCAACAAACTTTCACTGACGCCGAAATCTTCCACGTCGGCTTCTGGACTCGCAAAGCCTGCAAAGAAATCTGTCGGCGGCAGTTGGTTCTTGTCACCAACGATGATGACTTGTTTGCCAAACGACATGGAAAGCAAGCCGTCCAGCACGCGTATCTGTGAAGCTTCGTCGAAAATTACCAAATCGAACGGAACGCCGTGCTCTTCAAAAATCTGCGAGCCAATCAAGTTGGCAAGCGATGTTGGACTCATCAGCCAGCACGGTTTCGCGGCGATGAGGTAATCCAGATGGGCGTTTGCCAACTCCCGAACTGTGCGGCGAATCCGTTGTAGGCCAGCCAGACGACGGAGTTCGGATTCGCTCTGTGCCGCATCTTGCGCAGCCTCGTCCATCTTTTCTCGCAGGTTGGCTTTCAAATGGTCAATCACCCACGATGCCAATTTTTCGTCCTGTTCGGTGAACTCCTTGAGCGTTTGTTTGAATTGAAGCCCGTGCGGTTTCGCAACAGGGTCACAGAGCCGAAGCAGATTGAAACAAAAGAGCCTCTGGCCTTGAGAGGGTTTGACCGAACCGTCGAGAATCTTCGACCAGAGCGATTTGATTTCTGGAAACGCAGAGATTTTTCCTTGCCAACGCTTTTTTTCCAACCACAACGGGCGGCGCTGCAATTCAGTCAGCATTTCAGCGACTCGCGCCACAAGCGATGTGTAATCCTCAATTCCAGCGCGAGGATGCTCAAAGAGCGCGTTTAATTCTTCATAGGCCGTCGCCATAACGGTCCGATGATTTTCCAGCCGGTCGCGCAGCTTTACCCAAAGCCCGCTGTCAATATCCAGTTTTTGCTGACCACGCAATCGCTCAAACAAATCCCGCCATGCAATTACCTCGTCCAGCCATTTCCAATCCGGTTTGCTTTCGCGCACGCGCTGTAGCTCCAGATATTTTGTGAGTGGTGCAAGTTTCTGCTGGCAATCGGCAAAATCTCGTTGGGCGGCGAATCCCGCCAATACCGAATTGGTGCGGTCGCCTTCCTGTTGCTCGTAATCTTGAAGGAACTTACGGATACGCTGATGTGCTGCCGCGTAGAATTCGAGCGCCTCTTCGAGGTTGTCCGATTGCTGTTCGTCGGGCAAAGCCAGCGAATCAAAGTCCGAAAGCACTACCTTCACGCTTGCCAGCAAACTGGCGTTGGTGGATTCCCAAAATGTTTGCCAGTGAGCGCTACCGACCAAAAACAAATCATTCCTGTCCCGCATCTGCTCCGCGAGAGCGGCTATTTTTTCCAGCGCCTGCACTTCTTCTCTTGAAAGATAGCTTTCGGCGTGGTCAGTGCCTTCGTGGGCTACTGCGAGGTAGGCTGAGGTCAACTGTTTCAAAACAACGTGCGTCTCTGCCGCCGCTCGCAATGAAACAACTGTGCGTAATGCCGTGACTGCGTGTAGCGTGACCTCTTGCCACTGTTTGAAACGCCGTGGGGGAATTGCTGGAAACACTTGACGGAGTGCATATTTGCACTTGCGGTCGTTTACGAAATGCACGCAATAGCTGACGAGATTAAATCCGTGTTCGGCTTTTGCCTCAACGTGTTCCCAATGGGTCGTAGCTACGCGCTCCAGCGCGACGAAATGCAGTGGCAACGGAGAATTCTTGGCGTGTGTGGCACAGGCTTGGAAATGCGCCTTCCAACCGGCAACGGTAAGAACTGGCGCGGTGTCTGATTTCCACCAACCGCGAGGAATTGTCGTTCCAAGCGACGCCAAGGAAATAACGGCTTGCAGTTGCGCCCGCCTGACTGTCAGCAAAGGCGAATAGACCAGTCCGATTTGCTCACACAGTCGGCGGTATGCCTTTTGGCTCAATTCAATTTCGGTGTGCCTGTCCTTGTGATACGTCTCGCGGCCCGAAAGGTCGTCCCAAGTTTTAGCGCCTTCCGCGCGAAGCAGTTCTTTTGCAGTTCGCTCCGCAAGTCCAAGTGCTGCCTTCTCCGATTCTTCGGAATACTTCTCCGACAAAACGACCGGATGACGCGCTGCAACGATTTTCTCCCGGCGCTCCCATTGTGATTTCAAATGCGCAAGCTCTGATTGGCTGATGTTGTTGTTACCAATCAATTGCGTGTGACACACCGGCTTTTCCAACACAGCCGCCGCCCATTCCCTCACGCTTTGCAGCAACTCAAGTTGCGTAAGTATTCGCTGGATTGTGTCTTGAAGCTCGTTCGCGGCGTTCGGATTGTCGTCAAACGCTTCCACGCAAACGTTGTTCCAAATGTTCTTGTTATCTGTCAGCACTGCCGCGAGTTCAGGCCATTCGCCCAAGCAACCGAGTAGTTTCGTGAGACGTTCTTTGGAAAGTGCTTGCCAGTTAGCAATCGAAATGTTCGGGACATTTCAACTGAATCAGCCCCGCCAACGCTTCACGCTTCGTTACCTGCAAAGACGCGTGGGCAATGCCACGAGCAAACCGCACGCGTTCGTTGAGGGTCTGGCGTGACTCCTTCAACTGCGTGAACGGATAAATGCGCGCGTTATGCCAAGCAGGAAACTTGTCGGTCGCTTGCCTCAGAAACTCCCGCTTGTCCAAATCCTCGTCGTGAAGATTCAGCATTGCTGGTTTCAATCCGACATTTGATAGCCGTTCCTCAACCTGAACAATTGCCGCCTTCTTGTCACAGACCAAAAGCACATTCCGTCCGTGGTAGAGCGCGTCGCTGATGATGTTGGCGATTGTCTGCGATTTGCCGGTGCCGGGAGGCCCTTCCACCTGCATACAGTGCCCGTTGTGCGAAAGCTGGACGACTCGTAGTTGACTGTCATCACAAGGCAACGCAAGGCCGAGTTCCTCCAAACCATCATCAGTGATTTCTCCGAGGTCAACCGCTTCAATTTTGCCCCCGGCGATTTTCGCTTGGACGACTGGATTCTTTGCCAATGCCCGCCTCAACGGCGGGTCGGTCAAACGGTTCTGAACAACCATCTGCTGGCTGCTGAACAGGCCAACGAAGCTGTCATTTGTCACTTGTGACGCGCGATTTCCCAATTGAGCTTTAACCCAGTTCGTTGCTTCAACCGGATTGTCCGCAACGGAGGGTGGAATTGATTTTATCGCCAATGCGCGAAGATGTGCCTGTAGTACGGGATTGAATTGCCAAGGTTCGTCATCGGTAACGACCGCCTTGATTTTGTCGCCGGTGGTTTGAAATGAAGCCCGCTTCAGGCAAACCGGGAAAAGCTGCTTACGCTGTTTTCCATCCGCTGCTCCAGCAACAATCATCTCGACTGAGCCGGAGCAAACGAACGCGCAATGCTCCCCGCGCTCACGAATGCGCGTTTGGTAATTCTTGTGGAGATTGCGGGAGATTGGGTCGGCCATTGTGCCGATGATTAAGGTGCCACCATTAGCAAGAACGCTGAATTCCAGAGGTTGCAGAAGCCGGAACCGCTTCACCGGCATCTTGACCAGAGGATTGGTCAACCCCTGTGCCGTGGACTGCTTGAGCCACTTCTCTAAGTATTCGGCGAACGTCGGCATCTGAGGGATTAGACAGAATTTTCAAGGTTTGTGCAAACCAAACCGCAGGGATTCACGCCGCTATTGTCTTCTGGCGCGCTGCCGCTGCCACGTAATCCAAGAGGCCAGCCGGTCCAGTGAAGACTTGGGCAGGAGTTGGCGGAGCCACGCCTTTTGCCCCGCGAGAAAATCCGGGGCTGTCAGCGTGACGGGGTCGCCGTGTCTTTGCTCATTGCGTTCGGGCGAGGATAACAAGACGCGAAGGCATCAACAAGCCAATGTCCGCGAAACTCGACGCCAGCACGAACAGCATCGGGCTAATCGGATTCTCCGTTCTAACGGCTGTTCTAACGCTGGAGCCGTTTTGGCATTATTTCCGCCCTCAGCATTGCCGGAACCCCAAGGCTGGATTACGCTATAAAAAGGCCGAAAAACCGCAGTAAAATCAGGCTGAAATATGAAGAGAAAATGGAGCGAGCGAAGGGATTTGAACCCTCGACATTCACGTTGGCAACGTGACGCTCTACCAGACTGAGCTACGCTCGCTTCAAAAACAGGCCACGAAGTTACGAGGAATTGGCAGGAATGCAAGCGCGGATTTTATGTTTATGCGGGGCGCGGGGTTCGGGAGAGAGAAACATTTGCTTGTGCGCGGCGGCTGGAAGATGTCAAGCTTTGTTGGCCGCATGAATAACGCCGCAGACACTCCGGAGCAAAGCCACATGAGGGACACGATCGCCCATCCACTGCCGGACGTGCCCGGGCCGGCCACTGCGCAGAAGCCGGTGGTCGGCGGCACTGCGCCGCATATCCGCATTAAGGATCACCCGGTGTCTGAGCGCCCCAGAGAGAGGTTGCAGGCACACGGTCCTGAGGCGCTGCGCAATGCGGAGTTCATCGCGATCCTGTTGCGAACGGGCATCAAGGGGCTGAATGCGGTGGAAGTGGCGGACCAGTTGTTGCGTCAATATGGTTCCCTGACGGCGCTGGCCAAGGCGTCTGTGCAGGACCTTTGCAAAGTGAAGGGGATTGGCCGCGACAAGGCGGTGACGCTGCTGGCGGCATTTTCCCTTGCGAGGCAGATGGCCCTGGAGATGCGGAATGATTCTCCGGTGCTGGATAGTCCGGAGGCGGTGGCGAACCTGATGCGGGAGGATGCGCGGTTGCAGGAGGTGGAGACGTTTCAGGCGCTGCTGCTCAACACCCGGCGGCGGCTGATCCGCATTGTTCGAGTGTCGAACGGCACTTTGGACACGATTCTGGTGCATCCGCGAGAGGTATTTAAGGCGGCTATTGCGGCCAACGCGGCGGCGATGGTGCTGATTCATAATCATCCCAGCGGAGATCCCACCCCATCCGAGGCGGACATCAAGGTTACGCGCGATCTCATTCGGGCGGGTCAACTGCTGAAGATAGACGTATTGGATCATGTGATTCTGGGCCGGGCCAGTCCGGACCGGTCGAGGGATTACGTGTCACTGCGCGAGCTGGGGTATTTTTTCTAGCTCGTGATTATGCCGAGTCGCGGACGGTCTTTCGCAAGCGCCGGGAAGGAAGAGCCGTTTCAGCGGCTACGACTCGGCATAATCCGGCAGCATGCAAGGGTCCACTTCGGGTTGTTTCGCCGGTTTGTGGATTGAGTTGCGAATAGGCTGAATGATGGGGCCAGAATTGGCAGGCGCCGACCGACGCCGGTCGAGAAAAGCTACTTTGCCCCTGGCTTATTCGTTTTGTTGGATGCGCTATTTGTGCCGGCACCCTCGGGAAGACTCCAAGTACCGTCCGGGGCTTTGACCCAGCCAGCCTTCTTTGCCTCCTCGTCAATCCTGCGCAGTTGGTTAGCAGCGCTGCCCGCTTGACGCTCGTGGCGGACATACAGATATCCAGCTCCCACAGCGGCTGCTAACAGAAGTATTACGGCGGGTATCGTAACGAACTCGAAGAAGCCTCGCCCGTTACTGTCGTCGTCGCTCACACGGCCTTTTTATTATTTCTTTACCTGGTCTGGCCCCGTCCACTGCTTCGCAGTCTTGTCCCACGTCCACTGAAGCCCGTTCGACGCCTTCCATTGCGTCGACCGCTTGCCGTTTATACATTCGTCCCAAACGTAAACCGATAACATTGCGAGATGGTAGGGGTCGCGCATTGACCAGGAGTTGGGGAATGCGATCTTTTGATAATTCCATGAGCCCGGACCTCCCCACCCGTAATCCTGCCAGTTCCAACTCCATCCGCCTTCATCCGAAGCGGTATAGCAGTCCCACCAATAAATCTGTGGATCGAAAATACATTTGTCGAAAAAGAACACATCCGTGAACTCCTTGGAATAGTACCCGAGCACGCTTCCGCCGCCCTGACACATGCCAGCAATACCTCCGGAGATTTTGGGTGAAACGCAGCAGCACGCGATATTTGCGTTCGCCTGCTTTCGGGCCTGGAATTTGGCGATCAGATCCTGAACACGCATCAAACCAAGCGGGTCAACAAAATTAACCCCGTCATTCTGGCAGAAGGCGTAAAGCTGCATCTGCTCTCGCGTCGAGGCCTGCTCCATGGCGGCTCTTTCCAACGCTCCGAAATCAATACCCAGCACGGGATCTGCAGCCGAAAAACTGTAATTCGCCGGGCGACGCAGGAGGACCGACCCTGGCTCCGCTATCGGATCACGAGTGAACCAGCGGCCGGTGTTCGGGCTGTACCACCGCATGGCGTGCGCCGGCGTGAGGGACAGTATTGTAAGGAGACCGAGGAGACCGATTTTCAGATTTACTTTCATGGCTTTCCTTTCCCGTCTGTTGGACCTGTTTTGAGCGATTGTGGCTGGGGTGTCAACTGCGAAGTTCCAGAGTTTTCCGGCTGCGGCGGAATGTGCGCAGATTGATCATCGGCCAAAACCGATGCCGGCACAAATTGGATGCGGGAACTGGACGGATTTACACGTTGCAAATACTCGCGCATGGATGCGGCATTTTGTTCTTCCATCCAGTGCCGCCGAGCCTCCGGGTCATCTGGCGGATTGAGCTTCTTGTAGCCGAACGCGGGATCAGAGGCGAGGGTGTTCCGGACATGAGGCGGTAGGTTTTCGTAAGCTGGCGAGCCCGCCAATTGCTTGGCAACCGTCTCGTCAGGCGGTGCGTGTCCGTGCTTTCGGTTGTAGTCCTGGACAAAGTAAGCGTTGATTTCGGCAACCATTTGCTCGGGATCATTCACGCCTTGCAGTCTTTGCTCCAGTTCAGGCGGAATGCCCTCCCAATACTCAAGGGGCACGCGGTCGCGGGCGATACGGATCACTGGATGCAGATCATCCTTGAGCAGCGCGAGAAACCTCTGCTGCTGCGGGTTTGGCTGCGGAGCGCCGTACGCGTCGGCGAGCCTGGCTGAACTGTCCGAAATCTCGTTTTGGTATTGCCTCAAGTCCTCCCTGAATGCGCTGACTGATTTTTCGATCCCCGCCAGGTTCGTGCTCTGGTTCATGAACAACTGGGCCGCTAGCTTTCCGTTCTGGAAATGTTCAAATTTGGGTCCGGCGGTTGGAAGGCGCAGATTTTCGAGTTCATTCCAAAGCTCGTCCCACCGGTCGGCCGCGTGGAGGTTCCGGGCAAGTTCCTCATTTTTGCTTATGACGCGCCTCATCAACGGTGTGTCTGGTAGGTAACGCGCGGCTTGCGTCAGAGTTTTAACCTCCTCGTCATATTGCTTCATGCTGCGAAGGCAGTTCGCGCGGTTGAGCAGGCAGATGCCCAGAATCTCTTCATTACTCAGCGGCCGTAACCAGCCAAACCCGTCAATCTCCTCCTGCGTCATGGGATACTCGCCCGTGCGATATTCCTGATCTGTCGGCGTGGAGAACCCCCGGTTCTCAGTTGCCTCCATGTTCAGATGTTCGCCGTTGCCGGCTTCGTAACGGACGTACAGGTGGTATTTCCGCGCCGCGATAGTGACTGGGTAGCCGAGCCGCCGCCCAATGGCGGCATACAGGAATGGCATGGACGCACAGGTGCCGTAGTGCTTGCCACTGATAAGGCCGTGCAGAAATGCGTCGGCGGAACTACTGAAGAAAGCGCCCTGTTCTTCCACAGACTGTTTGTTGATGGGCTTTTTCAGAAGCTCGCGCTCACGCTCCGGGTTATATTGGATGCGCAGGTCTTCCGCTAACACTGTCCCCATCATTCCCATCTGAAAATAAGGGAGCGAGCTCTTGAACTCGCTGGGCCGCTCCGCGAAGTGGTGAAAGTTTCGCTTCGTCTCCCGCTCGACATGATGCGTCCAACCGTCGAGGGTGTGAAGCGAGTCCTCCACGTCCAAATATTCCGAACCGCGCAACCCCTCGGCGCAGAGCAGGTTCATCCTTGCAAGGTCCACTTTCTCAAGTTCAGCGGGAGGAAGAGAGAGCAGGTCGGCGAGGGTGTGCGGCTGGTTGATTGCCTGAAGACTGGCTCCGCTCGTGTTCGTGGCGCCCGTTCCGGCGAGGCTGTTTGAACCGGCTACGGCCGCAATCCACAGGATGAGCAGGATCGCATTCACATTGGTTGGAGCATATTCGCCGTTTCGAGCCGGGCAAGAGTAAAAGGGGCGGGTAAGCGGGTTATGGTTCACTTCTATCCCGTTGTTTTCAACCAAATTATGCACGCGAAAAACTGCAAAAACGAACCAGGCCGCACGGGCCCGAATGGGAGCCATTGGAAGAGGAACGGCCGTTAGGGCCGCACCTGAACGATTTTACCGCTTTGCTCCTCGATCAAGGTTACTCCAGCCAGGCGACACGCAGGAAGGTCCGGCTCGTGGCTGGCCTCAGTCGATGGTTTGACCGGAAGCGCATCGCATTGCAAAATCTCAGCGAGCAAAAAGCGAACGAGTATCTCAAGAGAAGATGGAGGCGCGTTGGGGAGCACAGCGGTGATAGGGCGACGCTCTCTCTTCTGCTGCGGTGGTTGCGCCAAATAAAAGCGATCCCGGCGCCAGAACGACTATCTCATAGCCAAGCGGACTTCATAACCCAGGACTACGAACGTTTCCTGCTCAACGATCGTGCTTTAAAGCAGGACAGCGTTAAACAGTATCTGCCGGTCGTTCGTCGTTTTTTGCGCCACTGCTTTCTCAACTCTAAACCCGTCCTTGAAGAGTTGAAGACACCAGCGGTTATTGACTTCGTGAGTAATGACAGCGCCCGCCATGGTCGCCGGTCCGCCCAGCTAATGACCTCTGTGCTGCGCAGCTTCCTCGGTTACCTTCTGCGTGAGGGGCGAATCGGTACCAACCTCGCCGCAGCGGTTCCGACGGTCGCCGGTTGGCGGCTCTCCGAGTTGCCCCGGTTTCTGGAACCTGCGCAGGTCGAGCGCATCGTGCGGAGTTGCAACCGGAGGACAAAGACCGGCAAGCGCGATTATGCGATTTTATTGCTTCTGGCCAGATTGGGCCTTCGCGCCGGCGAGGTCGCCTTTCTCAATTTGGAGGACATCGACTGGGACGCCGGTGAACTGCTCATCCGGGGAAAAGGGGAACGCATTGATCGGTTGCCGCTCCCTCACGATGTTGGGCAAGCCGTTGCCAATTACCTAACCGCCAGCCGGCCTCACTGTTCTTCGCGCCGCGTTTTCATCCAAAGGAAGCCGCCGTATGTGGGTTTTGCGAACCCGCCAAACGCCATTTGCTGCATCGTCCGAGCCGCATTGGCGCGTGCCGGAGTCCAGAGTCGCCACAAAGGTGCTCACTTACTCCGCCACTCACTCGCCACGAGAATGCTTGGGCGAGGGGCATCGCTCGCGCAGATCGGCCAGGTGCTCCGGCACAAGCAGGCAGACACGACCGAAATCTACGCCAAGGTAAATCTGAACGCGCTGCGTGCTTTGGCTCAGCCTTGGCCGGGAGGCAAACCGTGAGCAGGTTGGACGTTCATCTGAAAAACTACCTCGCGCTACGCCGGCAGCTTGGCTTTAAGCTGGTGATGCCAGGTCGTTTGCTTCGGAACTTCGTCCGCTTTGCCAAACGGAAACGTGCTGGATTTATCACCACAAATCTTGCGCTCTGCTGGGCAACACACCCACGCAACATCGTGCCAGCGCAGCGGGCTAATCGCCTGGGCATGGTCCGCCGTTTCGCAGCATATCTGAGTGCGATTGATCCTCGCACCCAAATCCCGCCACAGAAACTTTTACCATATCAGTTCCGGCGACAGACCCCTTACTTGTATCGCGAGGACGAGATCATCCGACTGATTGACGCAGCCCAACAGATCAACCCGTGCGACGAACTGAAGGGCACCATCTATGCGACTCTGTTCGGCTTGTTAGCGGCGACGGGTATGCGTGTTGGGGAAGCCATTGCGCTGGATCGCGAGGACGTTGATCTCAAGAGCAATCTTTTGACTGTGCGGCGGGCCAAGGGGAACAAATCACGCTTCGTTCCACTCCACGCATCAACTCGCCGCGCTCTCCAGCGTTACGTGAATCTTCGGGACAGGGTCTTTCCAGATCCAATCAGCAAAAGCTTTTTCGTTTCGGAGCGAGGAACACGGCTGCTTCACTGCACCGTCAATCGCTGGTTCCTGTGGGCAGCCCGTCAGATCGGCTTGCGCAAACGCGGAGACCGACGCGGACCGCGCCTTCATGATCTGCGACACCGGTTTGCAATAAACACGCTTTTGACTTGGTATCGCTCCAATACTGATGTCGAAGCCCGACTGCCCGAGTTGGCGACTTATCTCGGCCATGTGCATGTGCGCCACACGTACTGGTATCTCTCGGCCGCCCCTGAACTCCTGCGGTTGGCCACCCTTCGATGCGAGCGGGCAGAAAGACGCAGACGATCATGAAAACCCACTCCACTTTCTCTGAGCTGCTGCAAGCCTATTTTACGGATCGGCTTATGGGCCAGTGCGGCGCGAGTCCAAATACCATCGCCACTTACCGAGACACTTTTCGTCTTTTGATCGCTTTCGCCCAGCGGCGTTTGAAGAAAGCACCCACCAGCCTTGCGGTTGGAGATTTGGATGCGCCTTGTATCCTTCGCTTCCTCGATTACTTGGAAACAGAGCGCGGTGTTACTGCGCGAAGTCGAAATAATCGTCTGGCGGCCATCCACTCATTCTTTAACTACGTGGCGCTCCAGGAACCTGCATTTGGTGCGATAGCGCAGCGTGTGCTGGCGATTAAAAGCAAGCGCCAGGTGAAAAAGTCGGTGGACTTCCTGACGCGAAAGGAGATTGAGGCCCTGTTGGCCGCGCCAGATCAAAGCACGTGTTCAGGCCGCCGGGACCGGACCTTGTTGCTGCTGGCCGTACAGACCGGGTTGCGGGCATCAGAGTTGGTCGGGTTGCGATGCGAGAACGTCGTGCTCGGCACTGGCGCTCACGTTCGATGCATGGGCAAGGGACGGAAGGCACGATGCGTCCCACTGCGCAGGGAGGTTGTCGCCGCCCTGCGCTCCTGGCTGAAAGAACGAAACGGTCAACCGACCGACGCGCTGTTCCCAAGCGCCCGCGGGCAGCCTCTCAGTCGCGACGGCGTCGAATACCTGCTCAACAAGCACGTGAAAGCGGCGGCAGAACGGTGTCCCTCACTGGGGACCAAACGCGTCTCGCCTCATGTCCTCCGGCACAGCACGGCAATGAATCTACTGCAAAACGGAGTGGACCGTTCGGTGATTGCATTGTGGCTCGGGCATGAATCAATGGACACCACCCAGGTCTATCTGCATGCCAATCTGGAACTCAAGGAACAGGCTCTTGCCAAGACCAAGCCGATCAACGGTTCCACTCGACGCTATCGCCCGCCAGATAAACTGCTCGCCTTTCTCCAGGGCCTCTAATTAATTATGCTGAGTGAGGAATGAAAAAACAGGCGATCCCTCCAGTTTTCGAGAGAACGCCTGCTGTGCTCGGCATAATCCGTTACCCGGCAAAATATCCTTTATGCCGAGCTCGGCATAAGGGGTATTTCTACAGTTAGAAAGCGCAGTTTCGACTTGGAAAATTTGCGCAGTTGCTCAGGCTTAGGGGCGTGATTCATTCGACGGCGATTATTCATTCTACAGCGAGGCTTGCGGCAGACGTCACCGTTGGGCCGTATGCGGTCATTGATGAGCATGTTGAATTGGGGCCGGGGTGTGTCGTGGGCCCGCAGGTATTCCTAACGGGTCTGCTGCGCGCCGGCGCTCGGAACAGATTTCATGCCGGCTGTGTGATTGGCGACGCGCCGCAGGACCTCAAGTACAAGGGGGAAGCGACTGGTTTGCGGATCGGGGATGACAACACCTTTCGCGAGCACGTGACCGTGCATCGCTCGGCGAAGGCCGGGCAGGAGACGATCCTTGGCTCGGGCAATTACCTGATGGCCTGCTCGCATGTGGGGCATAACTGCGTGATTGGAAACCAGGTGATTGTGGCGAACGGGGCGTTGCTGGGGGGACATGTGATTGTGGAGGACAGGGCGTTTATATCGGGGACGAGCCTTGTGCACCAGTTCACGCGGGTGGGGATGCTGGCGATGATGCAGGGCGGGGCGGGGGTGAGCAAGGATCTGCCTCCCTACACCATTGCGACCGGCACGAACCAGATTTGCGGTTTGAACATTGTTGGGCTGCGCAGGGCCGGCTTAAGCCCGGAGGAGCGCCTCGAGCTGAAAAAAGTCTATTTCACCCTGTTTCGCAGCGGGCGAAGAATGAAGGACGCTGTTGCTGCGGCGCGGGAGCAGTTTCATTCTGAACCTGCGCGGGTCATGATTGACTTCGTTGCAAACTCGAGCCGTGGCGTTTGCCCGGACGTGCGGAGCGGGGGGGAATCTCCGCGCGATCCTATCGAACTGGATTCGTAGGCTGGTCGAGGGTGCGGAGCACTGTTGCCGGGTTGCCCGCGGCAACCGAGTTGGGCGGGATGTCCCGTGAGACGACACTGCCCGCGCCGATCACCGCGCCATCCCCGATGGTGACACCTTTCAGAATGATCGAGCGCGCGCCAATAAAAACGCGCCTTCCGATTTTGACGGGCGCGGTCTTTGCCGGCTGGTTTTCGCCTAGCGGAAAGCCGTGGAAATCCGAGTCAATGATCAGGCAATTTGCGCCGATGAGAGTTTCCTCGCCGATGGTGATTTCCCGGGAACAGGAAATGACCGAACTGCTGATTCCGGCGCCATTATGGATTGAAATGCGGGCGGAGGGGGTATTGGTGACCAGAGACACTTTGCCGGCGGGGGCCAGGGGGTTGAACCGCGAGATGGAGAGCAGGACCACATCGTTGCCGATTTGAACCGACGAACCGGGTTTGAGCCGCACCACGGGGAAGCCGTGCACCCAGCCGCCGTGGCCGGGAGAAATGCCGTGCAGCCTCAGCCATATCCGGCCTGCGAGCGTCAGGATTCTTAGCAGCAGTTGCATTGCGCGGCATTGTTGCCCCGCGACCCGTTTTAGGCAACGCCGTAGTTGATGGACATGATCCCGCCGAGGATCAAGACCACGCGAACATCCTTCAGGCCGACGCGCAGCATCTCGTCGCGGACACCGTCCTGCGCGGGGTAGTGGCGGAGCGATTCGAGGATGTAGGCGTATGCCGCGGAGTCCCCGCAAAACACCTTGCCGAGCACGGGAACAAAAAGGCGCAGATAGCCGAAGTAGATTCCCCGCCAGATCGCGTTGGGCGGTTTTCCGAAATCCAGCACGACGATACGTCCACCCGGTCGGGCCACGCGCGCCATTTCCCGGAGGCCCCTGCGCCAATCCGAAAGATTCCGGAGTCCGTAACCCATGGTGACGGCGTCGAATGTGGCGTTGTTAAACGGGAGAGCCTGGGCATCACCTTGAGTGAAGTCAATGGGCGGTCCAGCCGCGGGTTTCCGGGCTTGAGCCACTGCCAGCATCTCGCTGCTGAAATCCAGTCCGGCAACCGTTGCGCCCCGCATTGCCATTAATCGGGCGAGGTCTCCCGTGCCGCAGCACACATCCAGCGCCTGATGGCCTGCGCCCACGGCTGCCATTCGCACGACCCGGCGTTTCCACCAACGGTGCAGCCCGAAGCTTTGCAGGTCGTTCACGAGATCGTAGCGGGATGCTATTCGCCCGAAGAGTTTGCGCACGCGCGCGGCCCGGTCCGGCCCGGAATCGTAGTAGCCCGTTTTCATCCTGCGCGCCGGGCGGTTTTCGGGGGCTGAACTTCGGCCACGAGCAAGAGATCCTGTCCCAACCTGCGCCAGCGGGGGTTTTGCAGGAGCGGCGCATCTCCCGTGGATGATGCGCCGTCACCGGCGACAGCTTTTCTGGCCTTGCTTCCGCCGAGCACCTTTGGGGCGTAAAAGAAAGCGATGCGATGCGCCAGGCCATGCAAGAGGAACGAGGCATTCGCCTCGCCGCCGCCCTCGACGAGCGCGCTCAGGATGTTTCTTTGCCCGAGCCAGCGCAGCAGCCAGTCCAGGTCGAGGAGGCCTTTCAATAAGGGCGTTCTCAGGACGGTGACACGCCGCTCGAGGTTTCGAACCCGGGTGGCGGGAGCTTTGGCGCTGACCGCGACGATGGTGCGCGCCGCGTTGGCGTCAGTAACCAGTGCGGCGCTCAGCGGCGTTCTGGCTTTTGGGTCGAGCACCACGCGGAGCGGTTGGCGGGTCACGCGCAACCCGCGCACTGTCAAGGCGGGATTATCCAGCAGGACGGTGTTGATGCCGACGATGATGGCATCGGACTCCTTTCGGAGCTTCATAGCGAATTCGCGCGCCTTCTCGCCGGTGATCCATTTGGATTCGCCCTCGCGGGTGGCGATTTTTCCGTCCAGCGTCATGGCCGCCTTCACCGTGACCAGGGGTGTTTTGTGCACGATCCAATGGTTGAATGCCGGGTTCAAGGCGGTGCAGCGCTTCTCGAGGATGCCGGTCTGAACCTCGACACCCGCCTTGCGCAAAATCTCGAAACCCTTTCCGGCGTGGGCGGGGTTGGGGTCAATGGCGCCGGCGACAAGCCTTCGGATGCGGGCATCCAGGATGGCGTCTGTGCAGGGTGGTGTGCGGCCGGTGGTGCAACAGGGCTCGAGGGTCACGTAAAGCGTGGCGTTTCTCAGCGCTTCGCTTCGGGACTGGGCGTCGTTGATGGCTTCGATTTCCGCGTGTGGAAGGCCCGCGCCGCGATGCCAGCCTTTGCCGATCACGCGTCCGGCTTTGACCAGCACGGCGCCGACTATTGGATTGGGCGAGGTGAAGCCGCATCCCCGCCGAGCGAGGCTCAGCGCCTGCCTCATGTATTCTGCATCGTTTGCCGGCATGGGCGGGCTAGTCGGAGAACAGGGCGCGGGCGAACTGCTCGGGATCGAACGGGAGCAGGTCTCCCGCGAGTTCGCCGAGGCCGATAAACTTGATTGGAATTTTCAACTCCTGCTGAATGGCGACGACCATGCCGCCTTTGCTGGTGCCGTCGAGTTTGGTGACGACGAGGCCGGTGAGGGGGACGGCTTTGTTGAACTCCCGCGCCTGGTTGAGCGCGTTCATGCCCGTGGTGGCATCGAGCACCAGGAGCACCTCGTGCGGCGCGCCCGGCAATTGTTTGGCGATGACGCGATGCACTTTCTGGAGTTCCTGCATCAGGTTATGTTTTGTGTGGAGCCGGCCGGCGGTATCGATGAAGAGATAGGCGGCGTTGCGGGCGTGGGCGGCGGCCACGGCATCGTGTGCCACTGCGGCGGCGTCCGCGCCGTATGCGCCTGCGATGACCTCGACATTGAGCTTGTCGCCCCAAAGCTTGATTTGCTCGATGGCGGCGGCGCGGAAGGTATCGCAGGCGGCCAGCAGGGCGGTCTGGCCCTGCTGCTGGATATGCCATGCGAGTTTTGCGGCGGTTGTGGTTTTGCCCGTGCCGTTCACGCCGATGATAGAGACGACGGTGGGGCCGGTTTTGGAGCGGATGAGAGCGGGGTTGTTGGCGGCGAGGGCGGCCTGGACCTCGCGCCTGGCGACCGTGAAGATGTCGTGAGACTGGGCGCCCTGTGTCTCATAGGACTTGCGGACGGCCTCGACGATTTTGGTGGTCATGGGCATGCCAAGATCCGCGCCGATCAGCGCCATTTCCAGGTCATCGAGCGTGGTTGCATCGAGCCGCGGAGACCGGGTTACCACCCGTTTAATTTCGTGCGCCAGCTTGCTGTGTGTTTTTTCAAGCCCGGCTTTGATCTTTGAGAAAAGTCCCATCATGCGTTTGATCCGGCGGCGTCCGGGGATTTTCGCCCGGCCGCCTTTGCCTTCAATTTTTCCACGTGCTGGTACGGCAGTTTGACGGTTCCGATGAGCGGCTTGCCTTTGCTCATGCCGTGGCAGTCGGAGCCGCCGGTGATGAGCAGATTATACTCATCCGCAATTTCGAAGTAATGCTCGACGGTGTTGGTTGAATGCTTGGTGTGAAAGCACTCGATGCCATCGAGTCCGGCCTCGACGATGTCCGGAATGATTTCATCGCAATGGTTGAGTCCGGGGTGGGCGAGCACGGCCACGCCCCCGGCGTTGTGGATCAGGTCGATTGCGGTGCGTGCCGACATTTTGAACTTGGGCACCCAGGCTGGACGGTTGCGTTTGAGAAAGCGCTCGAACGCCTCGTCCAGGTTGTTGACTAATCCCGCCGCCACCATGGCGCGGGCCACGTGCGGCCGGCCCGGGGCGTTGCAGCTTGCCAGTTGGAAGACAGCCTCGCTGCGCAGCGGAACGTTGATATCGTTGAGGCGGGACACAATTTCACGGATGCGATTCTGGCGCACGGACTGGAATCGGGCCATCTCCGCGAGCAATTCCGGGTTGCGGGTGTTGATGCAGTAACCGAGGATGTGAATTTCGTGGCCGTCCAGTTCCGCGGTGAGCTCTGTGCCGGGGATAAACTCGACATTCAGCTTTGCGGCGGCGGCGGCGCAACTGTCGCAACCCTCGACTGTGTCGTGATCGGTCAGGGCCATTGCCCGAAGGCCGCAGGCGGCTGCTTTTGCCGCAAGCTCCTCCGGCGACCATGTACCGTCCGAAAACCTGGTATGCAGGTGAAGGTCCGCAAACATCAATCCACCTTCTCCCGGGCAGGACGCATCAGCTCGCTCTTAATCTTGTCGAGGATGCCGTTGACGAACTTGCCGCTATCCTGGGTGCTGAACTTTTTGGCGATGTCCACCGCCTCGTTAATGCTGACCACGGGAGGAATGTCGTTCCGGTGGAGCATTTCGTAAATAGCCAGGCGCAGGATATTGCGATCCACGGTTGCGATGCGATGGAGATCCCAGTTGGCGGCGTGCTTCTGTATTTCACTATCAATGGTGTTTCGATGTTCGAGAGTCCCCCGGATGAGAGGTTCTGCGAACAGGCGGACGTCCAACTCTTCCGGAGTGGGCGGTGGGAGTTCCACGGGTTGGCCCCAGTTGGCGGCTCCTTTGTCTTCGGCGATGGCTGCCGCGCGCTGCGATTGCCAGAATTGGTTTAGCGCCGCATCGAGATCTTCCGGCGGATTCAGGTCGTACTGAAAAAGGAATTGAACCGCGCGTTCCCGCGCTTCGCGTCTTTTGCCCATAATAAGAGACAATGCCTCACACAAGCTCACTGCGAAATGAAAAACTTCCAATCGGCCCGGGCCGGCGATGCGTCATCTTCAGCCATTTTTGATTGCTCATGGCCGCAGACTGGGCGACAATGATGCTTACAGCAAGAAAATGCCTGGAAAAACGGTACTCATTACGGGTTGTACGCATGGCCTTGGGCGTGCGATGACAAGGGAGTTTGCGCGATTGGGGCACGTCGTGGTCGGGTGTGGGCGATCGCGTTCGGAGATCGAGGCGCTCAGAGGCCAATATGCCGCGCCGCACGAGTTTTACTCGGTGGACGTTTCAATGGATGAAGAGGTGAAATCCTGGGCGAGCGTGGTGATCACATCGCATGGCGCGCCGGACCTTGTGTTGAACAACGCGGCGATAATCAACAGCAATGCGCGCCTTTGGGAGATTGACCCCGGCGAATTTTCGCGGGTGGTGGACGTCAACCTGAAAGGGTGCGCGAGTGTGATACGGTATTTTCTGCCGGCGATGCTCAAGCGGCGCAGCGGGGTGGTTGTGAACTTCACCTCCGCCTGGGGCCGCTCCGCCGATGCCGAAGTGGCGCCCTATTGCGCCAGCAAGTGGGGCGTGGAAGGAATGACTCTTGCCTTTGCGCAGGAGCTTCCCTCAACAATGGCGGCGGTGTCGTTCAATCCGGGCATTATTAACACCCGCATGCTCCAGAGCTGTTTCGGGGTGTCTGCTGCGACTTACATCGGGCCCGAGGATTGGGCGCGCAAGGCGGTGCCGTTCCTGCTCGATATTGGCCCGGCGCAAAACGGCAGGCAGCTTGAAATGCCCTGACGATCCGGCGCGGGCCCTCGGAATAGCGCTTACTTCACCCGCACCCGCCTGGACTGATACAACTTAACAGGTCCGATCAAGCCGGACCGTGACAGTGAGTCAGTCGCTTTCAATTTGAGATCGGCGGTCAGGAACGGTTTGAATTCCAGAGCCTTCGCCCGGCCGTCGGCACCCGGAAAACCTTCCGGGAACCTGGCGTCTCCAACCAGGCGATTTCGCCACGTGCCCGCGACACGGATCACCAATTCATTATTGCCGGGCTTGAAAGCTTTGGTGACGTCGATGATATAAGGCGTCTTCCAGAGCGCGCCCAGCGGAGTTCCGTTGAGCTCGACTTCCGCCACACCCTCGAGGTCGCCGAGATCGAGCAACACGCGAGAATCCGCAGGGGCCGGGGTTGCCTCGAAAGTCTTTTGGTACGTAGCGATGCCTGAAAAGTGCTGTATCGCGGGGTTGCTGTGTTCGGATAACGGGATCAGTTGCTCCAAGCGGATCCGGGCGGGAACATCGCGTTGGGCTGGAAAATGCACATCCCATGATCCATCAAGCTCGAGGACCTCCGGCGCCGCATGCATGCGAACCGGGAGTTCCTGTCCATCGGCAAGAGTGACCGAGTAAGAGCCTGCCTGGAAAACCTCGGCCATGATGCCCTCTGAAACCGAATGAGTGAGAACAATCGGGGGAAGAGGAAGCTGCGCGGACGGGGGGGCCTCACGCGCAAGTGCGGCGATTTCCGCCGGGTTCAGCGCCTTCGAGAGGCCCTGCACAAGAGCGGCTTTGCCGGCGAACCCCTCGGCGGGACCCTGTTGTGACTCGATGCCCGAGTGGACGGTGTAATTACTTTGCAAACCTTCCCTGGCCTTGCGCCCGCTGACATAGAGCGTGGGGCGTCCGGCGTCGTAAACCACCGCGATATGCGTCCAGTCATTGAGGGTATCCGGGTGCGCCAGCACCGGGGCGAAGTAATTAGCCGAGTGTTCATAAACCACGATTCCGTTTTTGCCGACGGACAGGCCCGCGCCGGCGTCCGCGGGCCGTCCGAAACTGGATTGGCCGTGTGGGGCCGCAACGAGGTCGTTTCGTTTGTTGCCGAGGAAGGCTCCGGAGTTTGCCTCCTGTGGGAGGGCAATTTCGGTCGAGGGCAGCACCCAGGCGGCCATGGTGAAGGTGCCCGGCGTGTTTGGGACCTTCGAGGCGCCCGCCGCTGCCGGGGTGTTATTCGCCGACGCAACCACCTGACCGTCCCTGCTCACACTTTTCACGAGGCTTTGATGGACGGTGTCCTGCCTGAAAATGACGAACCGCGAGCCGCGCGGTTCCAGGTCAAAGGGTACGCGAGTGATCTCGTTGCTGACAGAGAACACGGCGGGGCGGTGAATGGTTTTGGCCGCTGGATCCCACAGTTCCGGGGTTTTGCCGCCGGATCTGAAAGCCGGGGTGACCTGGACCGCACGGTCCGATTGATTGCACACGAAGAATATCCGCGTGTTTTCATCCTCGCGTTGTGTCCACAGAATATCCTTTGTTCCGCATGCGAACTGGGGCGGGATGGAAAGCTCGTTGAAGACATCCTGGAGCTCCATGTTTTGGAAGACGCGCCCTTTGCCGAAGCGTGCCATTTTGGACTGCCGGCCATCGCATCCCTTCCACAGCTCCGCTGCGATGTCTTTAACTTTAGCGTCGGCTTTGGGATAGCCCTGGAGGCTTGGGGAATGCGTGGGCGGGTTGCCGAGGACGATGCCTCCTGCGCGCACGAGATCCCGAATCTTTTCGAGCAACCCGGGTCTCATCGCCTCGCCGGGCGGCAGCACCATTACGCGGTAACTCATTCCGTCCGGCAGGGTGAACCGTCCGTTTCTGATTTTGAGACGTGAGGTGATGACCTCCGCGTTGATGTAGTCAAAGTTATAGCCGGCGGGCAGGGCAGGGGCCTGGATGCCGGTCATTTTCGGGGTGTCTTCGCCAATGAAGTAGGCAACGTCGGCCACATGCCGGCCCTGTTGCAGAAGGAACTGGCAGCGGCGGTAATAATCGATGAACTCGCGGCCCGGGAAGAACCAGGGATTGTGGCGATTGAACTCGGTGCTGAACCACGCGTTTACTCCGGGAAGTTTGTCCTCCCACGGCTGGTGAATATAGACGTGCAGCACCCAGTGATTGATGCCTTCGGTGAGGGCCCAGTCACCGCGGCGCTTAAGGGACCACGGTGTGCTGTCAAATTTTGCCGTGCTGGTGAAGGCCTCGGCCGAGACGCGGGGTTTGCCGTAGATGTGGGCCGCGGAAGAAGCCGCGCGAAGCTCGATGCTGCCCAGATTCCCGGAGGACCAGAACTCGCCGCTCACTTCGTCGCTTTGGCCGCCGTACTGCAGGAACTCCGCCGGGAAACCCCAGTGCCCGTAGTTCTCGAGCCAGAGCTTCAGGCCGTGTTTGTGGCAGGCGTCCCTGAGCCCTCCCACGTAGTCGTAGGCGACCTGGTCGGCAACGAGCCGCCGCAAGTCCCAGAGAAAGCGATCGGACATTTCGGCGCTGCCCACGATTCTACCGGTCAGCACCGGCAGCCAGGGCTGGGGATCATAACCATACCGTTTTCGGAAGATTTCCCGCAATCCGTCCGTCCAGTTTTGCGCGCCCATTTCGTAGCTGTCGGCGATCACCCGCTCGAAGGACTTGCGCTCGGGGGCGGGCACGCGCCGGAGCAGCTCGCCGATGTAAGCGTCGAAGTGCTTTTTTGCGGCCGCGCGATTCATCTTATCCACCTCGAGGCCCTGGCCCTGAGGGGATGCGGGCGCGTTTTTGGTTCCTGTGGGGATCATTCCGACGCGCAGGATCACCCACTGGCCGGGCGGAACGTTCCACACGATTGTGCCATCGGGGCTCATCACCTTTGAAAGGTCGCGCACGGCGTCCGGGGCCACCACCAGCCCCGGCTGGCCCGGTTCCGCCGTGGATGGCCAAAGGTAATCTCCCCACATCGGGAGCGGGGTGGGGTGCATTTTGCCGAGCTGCTTTTCGATGTAGCGTTCGATGCGCGGTTCGCCGGACAACTCAATCTCCGCGATACCTGCGGCGCGCTGAGCATTCTTGAAAACGAGCCGGAACCTCGAGGCGCTGACCGGCGGGAAGCTGATGGTCAGCGGCGCGTACTGCACGAAGCCGACTGCAATAGAGTTGTTGGAGCGGTCCAGGGGGAACTCGCGAATCTTTACAAACCTGCCGTCCTGCTCGGCCAGCAATTCGCAATCGAGGGAAAAGTCCTTGCGATCCGGCGTCAGCAAGAGGCTCCTGGCTGTGAGTGGCGAGTCGAAATCGAGGTCCAGGTGCAGGTTTTTGCCGGGCAGAGCGGCTGCGGTTTGGGGATTGCCATCGACCAGGGCGCCGGGGTTTTCCAGCGGCACGCTGGTGGTCAGGCGCGGTCGCGGAGCGACGGCGGAACCGGGCGGTGCGGGAAACGCGATCGAGGCAATTTGTTGGAAATGCTCGTTTGTGGATTCGAGCCTGCCTGAGAACCTGGCGGGACCCGTGATTCGATGCTCAACGATCGAAACGCGCCGCATTGCGTCGCCCGGCTGTATCCACGGGCCGCCTGACTGGCTCCAGCCCGGGCAATTGAACATGCCTACCTTTACCCCGAGGCGGGTGCCTTCGCGCACGGCGTGTTCCACCATGCCCCACCATTCTTCTGTCAGTGCCTTGACACTCCCGATTTTCGTGTCTTCCAGGTAGATGTTCCCGATGAATGCCTCGCCGATGCCTACGCGTCGCATCGCTTCGAGGTCGGCGGTGATGCCCTCTTTCGAAATATGGTCGCTGATCCAGTACCAGTAGCAGGAGGGCTTTGTGGAATCGGGTGGCGTCTCGAAGCCGTCCTCGAGAGGGGCTCCCAGGACCGCGCACCACATGGACAACACAACCAGAGCGTATAGTTTTGTTTTCATTCTTGGTAATGTTCCGAATTCGGGGGGTCGTGGCTGGCGATGCGAGTCGGATGCGCTTGAAAGGGCGATTTGATGCTCATGGCGCATGGCTGCCGGTCGCAGGTTTTTTCTTTTTGCCGACCCTGTTCTCGGTTCCTTTGAGAAGACGCTGGATATTTGACTTATGTTTATAGATGGCCATTGCCGCCAGCAGTGCGGTAATGGTGATCATCAAGGTGCTGTAGCGCCAGAACCAGACGGCAAAAGGAAGCACGAAAGCGCCGAGAATGGATGCGAGCGAGACGTAACGGCTGAGCACCACAACGGCGATCCAGACTCCCAGCGCGACTAAGAGAGCCAGCGGCACCAATCCGGCCAGCACTCCGGCGGAGGTGGCAATCCCTTTGCCGCCTTTGAACCCGAGCCAAAAGGTGTAGTTGTGGCCGAGCACAGCAGCGACGCCCGCAGCCACGCCGAGCCACTCAGCCGTGCCGGTTACCACATCGGGGGCGATCCATGGCCAAATCATACGCATCCCGATCAGCACGGCTATCCAACCCTTGGCCGCATCCACCAGCAGCACAAGAATGCCGGCGGGGGTTCCGAGAATACGAAAGACATTGGTGGCTCCGATGTTCCCGCTGCCTGCCGATCGGATATCCACGCCCTTTGCCCGGGCCACCACATAGCCTGTGGGTATTGAGCCGAGCAGGTATCCGACGAGAACTGCGATTAAGATTCCCAGAGTCAGCACGTATAGATGTATATTCCGCGGGCGGCTGTTTGAAAACCGATAAATATGCCTGCCGGGAGGCGAAGGTGGCACAACGCATGGAATAGGCGAGGCTGGACGACCCGGCTGGACCGGTTTCCGCGCGCGCCTATGCGAAGCCCATGACGGTGGAAATCGCCTTGCGGATGTCCTGTATGTATGCCGGTTTGAAGAGGATGTAATCGACGGGGTTGTCGGCACCCGGGTGGTTCGGGTTGAACCCGGTGTGCATGATCACCGGCATTTTGGGCCAGCGTTCCTTTATTTTGGCCGCCAATTCGTCACCCATCATGCCCGTCATGCGGTAATCTGTGATGACCAGGTCGAATGTGCTCTGCTCAAGCGCCTGCAGGGCTTCCGGACCGGACGAAACCTCGGTTGCGACATGATGATCCGCGCCGAGCAGGAGGCCGACGGTCATTCGAACATCGTCCTCGTCATCAACCAGCAGGATCTTTAGCGGCTTCATGTTGAACCTTGAAATTGTATATTATTCCCTTGTTGTAATGCTTTATCCGTGCCAACAGCAACTCTGACACTGCCAAGAATGCCTCGAAACAGGAATCGCAGGATGCTGTGCGATCGAGGCCGGCGTGGTCAGTCTCCCAGCAACTTTTTCAGCGCATTGCGGGCCTTGTCCTCGCGCGCGGTTTCCATGTGGGGCGGCTGGAACTCGCGTTTGACCATCTCGAAATACTCGCAGTAATTTGCGACGTCTTTTTCGTGGACAAGATCCGCCCGGCGGTCGCGGCACTGCTCCGCCACCCGGGGATCATAGCTCTGGCAATTTCGGCAGACCTTGAGGTCCGCCCCGCACATGCACGTTTCCGATCTGCCAGGCGAGCCTGGCAGCTTGTATTCCAAACCGCATTTCCAGCAGTGGCGCGTCGCAGCCATGAGCGGAGTGTACAAATGTTGAGATTTGTTTGAAACATATAATCGCCTGAGCGGCACAAAGATTGACCCTGCCGCTCGATTCAAGCAAGGTAGGCGCGTGACGCACAATCCGATTATTGCCGCCCTGGACCTGCCCTCCGCGGAGCAGGCGCTGACGCTGGCTCAGAAAATTGTTCCCCATGTCGGGGCTTTCAAAATTGGCAGCGAACTTTTTACGACGGCGGGACCGGACGTTGTCCGGCGTGTTCGGGACCTTGGAGCCGTGGTGTTTCTCGACCTGAAATTTCACGATATCCCCAACACCGTGGCCAAAGCTGTGGCGGCGGCCACCCGGTGCGGTGTCCAAATGCTCACGGTGCACACATCGGGCGGGCTGGAGATGATGCGCGCGGCGGAAGAATCGGCGCGCGAGACGGCTCCGGCAGGGGGCGCGGTTCCGCTGGTGCTTGGGGTGACGGTTCTCACGAGCATGGATATGGAGGCCCTGGCCGGGATCGGCTGCCGGGACACTCCCGGCAAGCAAGTTCAGCGACTGGCTGAACTGGCCCAGCGCGCCGGTCTGCGCGGGTTGGTATGCTCGCCGCTGGAAATCGCCGGTTTGCGGCAGACGCTCCCGGGCATGAAGTTGGTCACGCCGGGCATCAGGTCCGGCCATGTGTCTGGGGACGATCAGAAGCGGACTCTTTCGGCGGCGGAAGCAATTGGAGCGGGAGCCGACTGGCTGGTTATTGGCAGGCCGATTTACGGAGCAGCCGATCCTGCGGAGGCGGCGCGGCGCCTGATGGAGCAGGCGCGACCCGGCTGAAACCCGATGCGCTCTACTCGGCGAGGGGAGATTGCTTCAATGTTTCCTCGCCGCGATAGCTGGCCACCACCCATTCACTCAGGGCTTTGTCGGGGAATTCCGCTGTTTGCTTATCAATCACGAACTCGCGCCTGCCGGAGCTTTGGGCGATGAGTTTCAGGCCGAATTGAAAATCCTTAAACCGGGTTGAGCAGACATCGCGGACGGAACTGCCGGTTTGGAGCGCCTGTGAGGCGAGCAGTTCCACCGCTTCTTCGGTGAAGATGAGCTGCATTCCGTGGCTTTCCCTGAAGCGGCGCGCAAATTCCTCGATCAGGCTGCGCGCAACGACCCGTTCCTCGATTTTGGGATCCGTGAGGATTCTCTGCAGCTCTGTTTTCGGGTCTTCCACCAGCTCGGGCGTGACGACGAACCGCCTCACCTTCGAGGAAGGCAGCTCGAACTTGACCTCGCGGAAGACCTTTTCGCAAACCGTCATGAGGCCTCGGGCGCCGGTCTGCTCCAGCGCCGCGCGCTCGGCGATCCGGCGCAGGCCTTCGTCCGAAAAGAGCACTTCGATTCCGTAAGCCGCGAAGTCCTGCTCGTATTGCCGGATGATGCTGCCCTCGGATTGTTTGAGAATGAGGAACAGGTCCTCGACGCCGAGGGGGCTGCAAACGACTCGCACGGGGAGGCGTCCGATGAATTCCGGTTCGAACCCGAACTGGATGAAGTCACGAGTCTGGGCCTCGGCCAGCGCTTCCTCGGGGGTATCCACAGATCGCTCCCTGGCGGCGAAACCGATGGTTGCTTCCCGGAGCCGCTGTTGAACGATTTTCGCCAGGCCGTCAAAAGCGCCGCTCACAATAAACAGGATATGCTTCGTATTGATTGTGGCGGGCATCTTGCGCCCGCGCTGGGTGAAATCCATCATCGCCTGTATCTGGCCGGCGATGTCGCTGGGCGAGCGCGACGGCACCTCTGTTTCCTCCATGAGCTTGAGCAGGTTCGTTTGAACGCCGCGCCCGCTGACGTCCCGCCCGGTGGCGTTGGAGGCGCTGGCGATCTTGTCAATTTCATCAATGTAAATGATTCCGTATTGCGCGCGGGACACATCCCCCTGCGCGAGGCGCACCAGGTCCCGGACCATATCCTCGACGTCGCCGCCCACATAGCCGGTTTCGGAGAATTTCGTGGCGTCGGCCTTGGCAAACGGCACGCCGATGAGATCGGCGGCTTTCCGGATGAGGAAGGTTTTGCCCACGCCTGTGGGTCCGACGAGGATGATGTTCTGCTTGGCGTAGTTCGGGAAATCCTGGCCCTGCGAGGCCAACCGGACGTGGTGATAATGATCGCAGAGAGCGACGCTGAGGACTTTTTTGGCCTCGTCCTGTTTGATGACGAAGCGGTCGAGGTACTCCTTGACCTGGCGCGGCGTGTAATCGAACTGGAAATAATCCCCGCCCGAGGCAGGCTCCTCCGCCCCGGGTTCGGACCCGGTTGCGCGCCTGGGCTCGCCCCCCATGTGTCTGCGGACAAAGTCGGACAAGTGTCGTTGCAGATCTTCCGGGCTTGGCGTGTCCCCCGTGTTGGATTCGCTCATAAGATGATGTGCCTCGCGCCTGAGGCGTTGCGGCACTTCCTACTATAGACCACGGCGCGGGTGTCACAAAATGGTTTTCGCCGCCACGGTCTGCGACGATTCCCCCTGCCACCGGTGCTTTTGTTTTGGAAAGCGCATCGAACGCAACGGGAAGAGCAGGCGGTTTTCGATGAAGCCCATCAACGGGCGCTAAAAGCCCTGGAGTCAACGCCCGGACGTTGTTAAGCCGATGCCGGCAAGAGTCCGATTGCTACGCCGCGCTGCGTTTCGAGACGAAGTTGTTTCCCGTCACTTTGCTTTGACGTCGAAGCAGAGGAGAACCTCCTGGTCGCGGATGTAGAGCTTGCCATCCGCCACCACGGGATGCGGCCAACTGTTCTTTTTGCTGCGCTCCGGCTGGTCGAACCTGCCGTGTTCCTTCCAGCCATCCGGCGTGGCGTCAATGAGCACCAGGGTGCCTGCCTTGTCTTCCTGCCGCAGAATGAGCTGCTTTCCAACTGCCAGCACGGCGCCTTTGCCCAGATTGCTTTTCTCCTGCCACTTCACCTCTCCGGACTCGAAATCAAGACAAGTCCAGCCTTTGCCGTCCGAATGGCCGTAAATGTATTTGTCCACCTTAACGACGCCGCCGTGGTGATTGACGATGTTCTTGTTGGCGTAGACCTCGGTTGCTTTGAGGGACTGCCCCTCCCGGCTGACTTTGAAGAGGTTGCATCCCGCGCCGTAGCCGGAGGTGACAAATACGAAATCGCCATCGCAGACGGGCGTTGGAATGACAGCCGTCCGTCCCACGCGCGGGGCCTGCCAAAGGAGACTGCCTTTTTCGGGGTCAAAGCCCGCAACATGCGCGGGGGTGAGCTGCACGTATTGTTTTGTTCCGGCGTGGGCGGCGATGACGATGGAGGAGTAATGGGCAGGGTCGGTGAACTCGCGGGATTGCCAGAGAACAGCGCCGGTTTTTTTGTTCAGCGCCACGATGGCGCCCTTGGGGCCTCCGGGCGTGACGATAACCTTCTGGCCATCCACCAGCGGCGATTCGGAAAAACCCCACTCGGGCCGGTTCCCGCCGAAGTCCATGGTGTATTCTTTCCGCCAGATTTCCTTGCCGGAGGCAGCGTCGTGGCAGACCAGGCTGCCCCACTGATCCACCGTGTAGAGCCTGCCATCGTCATAGGTTGGCGTAGCGCGCGGGCCGGCGAACCCGCCCCAACCGGGCGCGCCGGGCTTGCCGAGTTTTGCGGTCCAGACCTGTTTTCCGGTGCGGGCATCCAGGCAGATGACCGAGCTTGATGACGCGGTCTCGCCCGAGGTGAAAATGCGATCCCCGACCACGGACACCGTTGAGTAACCTGCGCCAAGGCCGGTAGTTGTCCAGACCATCTTTGGCCCGCCGGAGGGCCAGCTTTGAAGCAGGCCTGTTTCCGTGCATACCCCGTCCCTGTTTGGCCCCCGCCACTGAGGCCAATCCGCCGCCCGGGACGAAACACCTAAAGCAAGCAAGAGCGCAACACCGATCCCGAAGCCAACCATCCTTGAGCCATTCTTCATAAGCCAGCGGATAATCGTTGACGAATGGCAAAAATGCAAGCGGACGCTGCCTTTCTGTCGCTACCCCTCCACGCAATGGGATTACCCCAGCAGCAGTCCCAGCACGCCACCGCCGAGGACCAGCCACGCGGAATTGACCTTGAACCGCACCAGCAGCACCCCGCTGAGGACTGCGAGCAGGACTGTGAACACATCGAAGAGGGCAACACGTCCCAACTGAAGCGTGACCACGGCCATCAGCGCGAGAGAGCCCACGTTGACGCCGTCCAGGAAGGCGCCTGCGAGGGGCGATTTGCGGATGCGAGGCACCAGGGGACCGCTGATGGCGACGAAAATAAAAGCGGGGAGAAAAATGCCGATGGTGGCAAGTGCCGCGCCATGTCCCCCGGCCAGGAGATACCCGATAAACGTGGCGGTGGTGAAAACGGGGCCGGGGGTGAATTGTCCGACGGCGATGGCATCGAGGAGTTGCGCTTCGGTGAGCCAATGCCAGCGATCCACAAGGTCGGCCCGGAGGAATGCCAGCAGGACGTAGCCGCTGCCGAACAGGACCGAGCCCACCTTCACAAAGAACAGGAACATGGGCCACAGGCCAAACGGGGCTGCGGTCGCAATGGCTCCCGCCGCAGGCGCACCGGCGGCAGCCAGGGCCGGCGCTGCGGGCGCGGCGGCAAGAAGCATATTTCCGGGCCTGGCGTTGCGCAGCGTGCCGCTGCCGGCCGCTGTTATCAACCCTGTTGCGAACAGCACGGCAAGTTCGTTGACTCCCAGGAAGTTGGCTGCTGCCGCAGCAAGAGCCATCACCGCCAGAAACCGGTTCTTCACGGCGGTGCGGCCCAGGCTCCAGAGCGCCTGGAGCACCACGGCAATGATCACCGGTTTCACACCGTAGAGCAGCCCTGCAGCCTGCGGCACTTTGCCATACCGCACGTAAACCCAGGCGATTACGGTTACGATCAGCGCTGCAGGGAGGATGAAGCAGACCCCGGCGACAATCAGTCCCGGCCATCCGCCCCGGCGATGGCCGATGTGAATGGCCATTTCGGTCGAGTTCGGTCCGGGGATGAGATTCGTTGCCCCCAGGAGGTCGAGAAACTCCTCACGCCGGAGCCATTGCCTGCGGCGGACGACCTCCTCCTCCATCATGGCCACGTGCGCGGCGGGCCCGCCAAAGGCGATCGTGCCGAGTTTCAGGAATAATCCTGCCAACTCGAGGAGAGGGCGCTGCTGACGCACATTAGATGGCGTATCCTGCATCGTTCGCAGTTCTTATAAGCCACCGCTCGCGACCCCGCAACAGGCGAGGCGACGGCCATCCGCACCGGACAACAGTTTTTGTCAACAGTTTCTTGTGTGGCCGGGGGAATTTGCCTATGTCTTGCGACAGACCGCATGAGGACCTTGATACTTAGTTGTTGCCTGCTGGCGTGCACCCCGGTTTTTTCGGCAGAAACCAAATCCAAAGCCAACGTTCTGTTCATTCTTGTGGATGACCTGGGCTGCATGGACATTGGGGCTAATAACCCCGGCAGCTTTTACGAAACACCGAACATAGATTCCCTCGCCAGGCGCGGCATGCGTTTCACGTCCGGGTATGCGGCGTGTCCGGTGTGTTCTCCCACGCGGGCGAGCCTGATGACGGGCCGGTATCCGCAGCGGGTGGGCGTGACCGACTTTATTGGCGCGGCGCAACCGGAACGGTGGAAGCGGGATACCCGGTTGCTGCCTGCCGGGTACAGCATGAAACTCGGGTTGGAAGAAACGACCATGGCCGAAGCGTTCAGGCAGGAGGGCTACAAGACCTTCTTTGCGGGCAAGTGGCATTTAGGGCCGAAAGGGTTCTGGCCGGGGGACCAGGGTTTTGAAATCAACAAGGGCGGCTGCGGGGCGGGCATGCCGAAATCCTATTTCTCCCCTTACGGAAACCCCATGCTCGAGGATGGCCCGGCCGGGGAGCACTTGCCGGACAGGCTGGCGGACGAGACTGCCCGGTTCATCGAAGCGAATCGAGATCGGCCTTTCTTTGCTTACCTGAGTTTTTACTCCGTTCATGTTCCGCTCGTTACCCGGCCGGAGCTTCAAAGAAAGTATGAGGAGAAGGCGCGCAACCTGAAGATCGATGCCCGGTGGGGCCGGGAAGGCGCCAACGAAGTTCGTCTTGTGCAGGAAAATGCGATCTACGCGGGGATGATGGAGTCGCTGGATCAGGCCATTGGAAAAGTGCTTTCAAAACTGGAGGAGTTAAAGCTGACCGACCGCACGATTGTGGTGTTCACATCGGACAACGGCGGGCTTTCCACGGCTGAGGGACACCCCACATCCAACCTGCCGTTTCGCGCCGGCAAAGGGTGGCTTTACGAGGGCGGCACCCGTGTGCCGATGATCATTGCGGCTCCCGGCCGGGTGCATCCGGGTGTTTCGGATACTCCGGTGACCAGTCCTGATCTGTTTCCCACGCTGCTCGAACTGGCGGGCCTGCCCCTGCAGCCGCGGGCGCATGTGGATGGACGCAGCATTCTTCCCATTCTGCGCGGCGGCGCTCTTCCGGAGAGGCCTGTCTTCTGGCACTACCCACATTACGGCAACCAGGGCGGGTCGCCCGGCAGCGCCATGCGCAAAGGAGAATGGAAGCTGATCCAGTGGTTTGAGGGCGACCGGATCGAGTTGTTTAACCTGAAGAGCGACCCGGGAGAGAAGACAAATCTCGCTTCCGGGGAGCCCTCCAGGGTCCGTGAGATGCAACGGGAACTCGGCGCCTGGCGAAAAGAGGTCGGGGCCCGCATGCCGGCGCCGAACCCCGCCTGGACAAAGCGTCCTTAAAAAAACGAGGGCCGCTTGTTTTTTCGCGCGTCCGGGTGAATGTTGTGGCGGGCGGTTTCCGGGTGTTGCATTTGAATTGTCCGCCGGAGATCCGCCGCAGCCTGCCGGATGGCAATGGGCATCGGTGCCGTCCGGTTGGAGCCAGGCGCAGGAGGACAAAAGGCGTAGGGCAACAGTAAATATGAGGAGCGATCCGTATGACCTCGTTAACTGAACCGGCGACACAGCAGCAGATAGAATTCCTCGAGCAGCACGGCCACAACGTCTCCGGCCCGCTCACGCGCGGGGAGGCTGCCGAAATGATCCGCAGGATCCGGGAATACCGGCCCACAGCAAACACGGATCTTGGCGGCCTTAGCCAGCTTCAAGGCTCGGCGGCTTACAAGCTCGGACTGGCCTTTGAGTTGTCCGGCTTTTGCGCGGGCAGGCATTTGCACAGCAGCAGTCCTGTGTATGCGAATCGCCAGGACTTCTGGCTGGATAGCTGCCGTGAGGTGACCCAGATGCATCATGCGAGTTCGCAGGTCATGGAGCTTTACAAACTGTGCGGATGCCGCTTTTCGATGCCGACAGCCCAGGAGGTGCAGGAGGTGCTGGATGCGCTGGATAACGCGGTGCCGGAATGGGAAACGGCGCATCCGGAGCTGTTCTACTCGACTTTGGAGCTGAACTTCCCGGAACTGCTCAAGAAGACCTGAGGCGCCCGCGCCAGGCGCGCAAAGGCCCGCTGTGTTGCGGGGC